>JAGXBI010000184.1 GCA_018971155.1 Burkholderiales bacterium | reverse complement strand
GGGCCTCAGGTCCTGACGTGGGACGGCAAGGACAACAACGGCGTCACGGTCGCCGACGGCAGCTATACCGTGAAAGTCAGCGCCACCGCCAATGGCCAGAACGTCGGGCCGACGGCATTGAACTACCAGGTGGTCAGCAGCGTGGTGACCGGGGCCAATGGCGCACCGTCGCTCAATCTCGGCACAGGCGGCGTGGTCAGCCTGAGCAGTGTCCAGGAAATTTTGTAGGCGCGGCCTGACGCATGTGCGTCAACTGCACTCGCTTCCAAGGGGTTTGATATGAGTTTTTCCACAGCTTTGAGCGGCCTCGATGCGGCGTCCCAGAATCTGGACGTGATCGGCAACAACGTGGCCAATGCCAGCACCGTCGGCTTCAAGGAAGGCGAGGCGCTGTTCTCCGACATCTACGCCAACTCGATGTCGGGCTCCGGCAACAACCAGATCGGCATGGGCACGCGCGTGACCGGCGTCGAGCAGCAGTTCACGCAGGGCGACCCGACCGTGACCAACCAGTCGCTCGACCTGGCGATCAACGGCAACGGCCTGTTCCGGCTCAACGACAACGGCACCACGGTGTATTCGCGCAACGGCCAGTTCCAGCTCGACAAGAACGGCTACATCGTCAACGCCAATGGCGATCGCCTGACCGGCTATGGCGCCAACACGACCGGCGTGATCAACAGCGTCAGTCCGCAGGATCTGCAGATTCCGACCGGCTACATCGCGCCGTTGGCCACCTCGACGATCGCCGGGCAGTTCAATCTGGATTCGCGCACTGCGGCGATTCCGTCGACCACGGCGTTCAACCCGGCCGACACAACGACCTACACCAATGGCACGTCGGTGAACGTCTACGATTCGCTGGGCAACCAGCACTCGGTCAATCTGTATTTCGTCAATCGCGGCCCGGATCCGGTCACCGGCCTGGGCACCTGGAACGTGTACGGTACGATCGACGGCAGCACGCCGATCGGCGCCGCGCCGGGGCTGATCGACACGCTAACGTTCAATACCGCCGGTGGCCTGGCCAGCGGCGGCGGGCCGATCACGCTGCCCACCATCAGTTACGGCAACGGTTCCTCGAGCGTGAGCAACATGACGCTGACCCTGAACGGGACCACGCAATACGGCAGCACCTACGCGGTCAATGCGCTGCAGCCCAACGGCTACGCCACCGGCCAGTTGAGCGGCTTTACCATCGGCAACGACGGCATCATCACCGGCACCTACTCGAACGGGCAGTCGGCCACACTTGGGCAGGTCGCGCTGGCCAACTTCAATAACCCGCAGGGGCTGGTACCCACCGGCAACAACGCCTGGGTCGAGTCGGCCACCTCGGGCGCGCCCAAGGTCGGCGTGCCGGGCAGTTCCAACCTCGGCAGCCTGCAGTCGGGCGCGGTCGAGAGCTCGAACGTCAATCTCACGGCCGAACTGGTCAACATGATCACCGCGCAGCGCAACTACCAGGCCAATGCGCAGACCATCAAGACGGAGAACCAGCTGGTGCAGACGCTGGTGAACCTGTAATGCACGCCGCTCGCTTGCCGCGGAGGATCTCATGGATCGCGTGATTTATCTGGCGCTCAGCGGCGCACAACAGGCCTTCGAACAGCAGGCCGTGACCGAAAACAACGTGGCCAACGTCTCCACGCCTGGCTTTCGGGCGCAGCTCAGCGCCTACCGGCAAGTGCCGGTGGTCGGCGGCAGCGGCAATCCGACCCGCGTGTTCGTCACGGCCTCGACCCCGGGGGCCGACTTCACGCCGGGGCCGATCATGCAGACCGGCCGCCCGCTGGACGTGGCGGTGCAGGGCGACGGCTGGCTGGCCGTCAATACCGCCAACGGCGGCGAGGCCTACACGCGCGCCGGCGATATCCAGATCAATCCGGACGGCGGCCAGCTGACCATCAACGGCTTGCCGGTGATGGGTTCCAGCGGGCCGCTGGCCGTGCCGCCCGGCGCGGCCATCACGATTGCCAAGGACGGCACCATCTCGGCACTGGGACAGGGCGACCCGCCCAACTCGGTGGCGGTGATCGGCCAGCTCAAGCTGGTCAACCCGCCGACGTCCTCGCTGGTGCGCGGCGACGACGGGCTGTTTCGCCTGGCCAACGGCCAGTCGGCGCCGGCCGATCCGAACGTCACGGTGCTCTCGGGCGCGCTGGAGGGCAGCAATGTCAATCCGGTCACCGGCATGGTCGACATGATTGCCCAGGCGCGCGATTTCCAGATGCACATGAAGGTGCTGCAAAACGCCGACACCAACGACCAAAGCGCCAACCAGCTGTTGACCTTCAACTGACGCGCCGCCCGCGCGCCCGCCACCGATTCCTGCAGGAGAACGCCGCATGATCCGCTCGCTATACATCGCCAAGACCGGCATGGATGCCCAGCAAACCGAAATGGACGTGATTTCGAACAACCTGGCCAACGTCAGCACCACCGGCTTCAAGAAAAGCCGTGCGGTGTTCGAAGACCTGATGTACCAGACCATCCGCCAGCCGGGCGCGCAGTCCTCGCAGCAGACCCAGTTGCCGTCCGGGCTGCAGTTGGGCACCGGCGTCGAGCCGGTATCGACCGAGAAGATTTTCACGCAGGGCAATCCGCAGCAAACCGGCAATCCGAACGACGTGGCGATCCAGGGCGACGGCTTCTTCCAGGTTCTGTTGCCCGACGGCACGACCGGCTACACGCGCGATGGCTCGTTCACGAAAGACAGCAATGGCCAGTTGGTGACCGCCAGCGGCTATCCGCTGCAGCCGGCCATCACCATCCCGGCCAACGCGCTGACCATGACCATCGGCACCGACGGCGTGGTGTCGGTCACGCAGCCTGGGTCGGCGGCCAACGTGCAGGTCGGCACCATCCAGCTGGCCACCTTCGTGAACAATGCGGGGCTGCAAAGCAAGGGGCAGAACCTGTATCTCGAGACCGCGGCCTCGGGCGCGCCGAACGTCACCGCGCCGGGCACCAATGGCTCGGGCACGCTGGCCCAGAATTATGTGGAGTCCTCCAACGTCAACGTGGTGGAGGAGCTGGTCAATATGATTCAAGCGCAGCGGGCCTACCAGATCAACAGCAAGGCGGTCACGGCATCGGACCAGATGCTGCAGACCCTGACGCAGCTTTGAGTCCGTCGGGCGGAACTTGATATGAAATTTCGTTGGGCCGCTTGGTGGGTCGTGCTCGGGCTGCTGTGCCTGGGCGGCTGCGCCTATTTTCCGCAGGAACCCGTGGTGGAGGGGCCGACGACCGCGCGGCCGCCGCCCGAGCCGGTCAAACCCGATCCGGACGGCGCGATCTACCGGCCGGAATTCGCCAACCGGCCTTTGTTCGAGGATTTGCGCCCGCGCAATGTCGGCGACATCCTGACCATCGTGATCAACGAAAAGACCGCGGCCAGCAAGAACTCGGCGACCGACACCAGCCGCTCGGGCAGCGCCGGCTTCGCTTTCCCGTCGATTCCCGGGATGGTGGGCGGCCTGTTCAACAACCAGGCCACTTCCGTCAACGGCGCGAACCAGTTCGCCGCCAAGGGCGACGCCGATGCCAACAACGTGTTCACCGGCACCATCACCGTGACGGTTTTGCAGGTGTTGTCCAACGGCAACCTGGTGGTCGCCGGCGACAAGCAGATCGCGATCAACCAGGGCACCGAGGACATCCGCTTCTCCGGCGTGGTGAATCCGGCGAGCATTTCCGGAACCAACACGGTGTCGTCCACGCAAGTGGCCGACGCGCGCATCGTCTATCGCGGCAAGGGCGCGATCAACGAAGCACAGACCATGGGTTGGCTGCAGCGCTTTTTCCTTAACGTTTTGCCTTTCTGATGATGTTGCCGACCTTACTCCAACGTTTTCGCGTGGCCCGCTGGGGGCTGGTGCTGCTGGCCGCGGCCGGGCTCGCCGCCGGCATGGCCGCGCCGGCGCGCGCCGAGCGCCTCAAGGATCTGGCCTCGATCCAGGGGGTGCGCGACAACCCGCTGATCGGCTACGGCCTGGTGGTCGGGCTGGACAACAGCGGCGACCAGACCATGCAGACGCCGTTTACCACCCAGAGCCTGACCAATATGCTGTCGCAGCTGGGCATCACGGTGGCGCCCGGCACCAATATGCAGCTCAAGAACGTCGCCGCGGTGATGGTCACCGCCACGCTGCCGCCGTTCGCGCAGCCCGGCCAGCAGATCGACGTAGTGGTGTCCTCGATGGGCAACGCCAAGAGCCTGCGCGGCGGCACGCTGCTGATGACCCCGCTCAAGGGGGCCGACGGCCGTGTCTATGCGATCGCCCAGGGCAATCTGCTGGTCGGCGGGGCCGGCGCCTCGTCCAATGGCAGCAGCGTGCAGGTCAATCAGCTGGCCGGCGGGCGCATCAACGGCGGCGCCATCGTCGAGCGCGGCGTGCCGACCACGATGGGCGGCCAGCCCGGCGTCGTGCGCCTGGAGTTGAACACGACCGACTTCGGCACTGCCGAGCGGGTCACCAACGCGATCAACCGGCGCTTTGGCCCCAGCACCGCCAATGCGCTCGACGGCCGCGTCATCATGCTGCATTCGCCGCTCGATCCTTCGGCTCGCGTGGATTTCCTGGCGCAGGTCGAAAACATCGACGTGCGGCCGTCGCTGGCGCGCGCCAAGGTGATTCTCAATGCGCGCACCGGCTCGGTGGTGATGAACCAGACCGTCACGATCGATGCCTGTGCGGTTGCGCACGGCAATCTGTCGGTGGTCATCAATACCACCCAGACCGCCAGCCAGCCGGCACCTTTCTCCAACGGCCAGACCGTGGTCGTGCCGAACTCGCAGGTGTCGCTGCAACAGGACGCGGGCGGCCTGCACCTGCTCAGCTCGGGCGCCTCGCTGGCCGACGTGGTCAAGGCGCTCAATACCCTGGGCGCCACGCCGGGTGACCTGATGTCGATCCTGCAAGCCATGAAAGCGGCCGGCGCCTTGCACGCCGATCTGGAAATCATCTGAGGAAGCGGTATGAGCGATTCCCCTCTCATCGGACAGCCGGGCGACCTGAGCCAACGCCTGGCGCTCGACGTGCAAAGCGTCAACGCGCTGCGCCAGGCGGTGCGCACCGACCCGCGCGCCGGCGTGCAGTCGGCCGCGCGCCAGTTCGAGGCAGTGTTCACGCAGATGCTGCTCAAGAGCATGCGCGATGCCTCCAGCGTGCCGGGCTCGCTATTCGAAGGCGACGACCAGACGCAGACGTACACCGAAATGCTGGACCAGCAACTCTCGCAGGAAACGTCCACCAAAGGCATTGGCCTGGCCGACATGATGCTGCGCCAGTTGGACCGCGCCGCCGGCCTGCAGCCGGGGACCACGCCGCTGCGCGCCGCCCCGGCGCCGGTGCCGCTGGCCGGGCGACCCTACGAGGCGGCCGGCGCGGTGGGCGTGCCCGCGCCGCGCCATGACGGTACGGTGGCGGGCAACTTCGTCGATCGCCTGGCCGGCGCCGCGCAAAGCGCCAGCGCGCAAACCGGGATTCCGGCCAACTTCATGCTGGGCCAGGCCGCGCTCGAGTCAGGCTGGGGCAAGCACGAAATCCGCAGCGCCGACGGCAGTACCAGCCACAACCTGTTCGGCATCAAGGCGGGCAAGGATTGGCACGGGCCGGTGGTCGAGGCGATGACGACCGAATACGTGCACGGCGTGCCCACGCGCGTGAAGGCCAAGTTCCGCGCCTACGGGTCGTACGCGGAGGCGTTCACCGATTATGCCAATCTGTTGCGCGGCAATCCGCGCTATGCGCAGGTGGTGGCCTCGGCGGGCGACGCCCGCTCGTTCGCGCAAGGCCTGCAGCGCGCCGGTTATGCGACCGATCCGCATTACGCCAGCAAGTTGATGAGCGTCATCCGGCAAATGACGTGAGTGCGGTACCAGACCGGCCGCACCGGCGGGCTCAATTTTTCGCTCGCGCGGCCGTAAACACGGGATAAGGGCAGGCCGCGCGCGAGCGTGCGGCTCAACCAACTGATCGCCAGGGACATCATGAGCATTGCAGGCCTGACAAATATCGGGGTGAGTGGGCTGGATGCCGCGCAGTTCGGACTGACCACCACCGGCAACAACATCGCCAACTCCGGCACCGCCGGCTACAACCGCGAGACCGTTGGCTACCAGGAGGGCGTCGGTTCGTTCGCCGGCGTCGGCTACCTGGGCACGGGCGTGCAGGTCAGCGGCGTCAATCGCGTCTACAGCCAGTTTCTCGCGGCGCAGGTCAACCAGTCGCAGGCCCAGTACAGCCAGCTCAATACCTATTACCAGCAGGTGCAGCAGATCGACAATATGCTGGGCTCGCCTACCGCAGGCCTGTCGTCTTCGCTGAGCAACCTGTTCGCGCAGTTGCAGACGGCCAGCTCCGCGCCGGGCGACGCCGCCACGCGCCAGACCGTATTGGGCGCGGCCCAGTCGCTGGCCACCATGTTTCAGTCGCTCAGCGGCAGCCTGTCCCAACTGAGCACCAGCGTGAACGGGCAGATCGGCGACGACGTCACGCAAGTCAATAGTTACGCCAAGCAGATCGCCTCGCTCAACCAGGCGATCCTGACGGCCCAGACCAGCAGCAACGGCGCCGCGCCCAATGCGCTGCTCGATCAGCGCGACCAGGCCGTGGCCAGCCTGAACCAGCTGGTGCAGGCCAACGTCGTCAAGGCCAGCGACGGCAGCTATAACGTGTTCATCGGCACCGGCCAGACGCTGGTCATGGGGCAGCAGAATTTCTCGCTCAAGGCGGTCCCGTCGGCGTCCGATCCGACCCAGACGACGATCGGCTACCAGGGACCCTCGGGCGCCACCGTGGCGGTGCCCGAGGGCAGCATCGCCGGCGGCGCGCTCGCCGGGCTGCTGACCTTCCGCGCGCAAACACTGAACCCGACCCAGAACGCACTGGGGGCCATGGCCGTCACGCTGGCCGACAGTTTCAACAGCCAGAACCACCTGGGCATCGACCTGAACGGTAAGCTCGGCGGCAACATTTTTTCCGTCGCGCCGCCGACGGTGCTGGCCAATGCCGCCAATTCGGCGACCGGCGGCGTGAGCGCCACCGTGGCCAACGCCGCGCAACTCACCACCAGCGATTACACGCTCGCTTACGACGGCACCAACTACACGCTCACGCGTTCGTCGGACGGCACGACCTGGAGCGGCACCTCGCTGCCGCTGAAGAATGCCAACGGCACCTATCCGGACGGCTTGCAGCTGAGCGTGACCAACCCGCTCACTGCCGGCGACAAATTCACCATCCTGCCGACGCGCGACGCCGCCTCCAGCATCGCCGTGAGCATGACCGACCCGTCCGGGCTCGCCCTGGCCGGCGCGGTGGC
>JAGXBI010000183.1 GCA_018971155.1 Burkholderiales bacterium | reverse complement strand
CTTGAACGGGTAAAAGCTGACCCACAGGCCAAAACGCTCCGACAGCGAAATCTTTTCCTCGACGACTTCGCCGGGGTGAATTTCCCCGTCGTCGGTATGGCGATAGCTTTCGTTATCGCGCATGTATTCAGGAAGTAAATGTCGTCGATTGGAGGTCGCGTAGATCAGCACATTGTCCGACTGCGCTGCGATCGATCCGTCCAGCGCCGTCTTCAGCGCCTTGTACCCCGACTCGCCCTCTTCGAACGATAAGTCGTCGCAAAATACGATGAACCGCTCCGGCCGCCCCGCGATCAGATCGACGATATCGCCCAGATCGACCAGGTCATCCTTGTCGACTTCGATCAGGCGCAGCCCCTCGCCCGCATGCGCGTTCAGGCAAGCCTTGATGAGCGACGACTTGCCGGTGCCGCGCGCCCCCGTCAGCAAGACATTATTGGCGGGCTGCCCGAGAACGAATTGGTGCGTATTCTGCTCGATCAATTCCTTCTGCCGATCGATATTCTGCAGATCGGTCAACGCGATCGCCGAGACGTTCATCACCGGCTGCAAATAACCACGCCCCTGCTTTTTTCGCCAGCGAAACGCAACCGCACGCGACCAGTCGACGTCCGGCACGGCCGGCGGCAGCATTGCTTCCAGGCGCGCCATCAATGCGTCGGCACGTTCCAAAAATCGCTCGAGATTATCCATATGTGTCGTCCACGCGGCATCCATCGGGCGCCGCCAAGCTCAGGATCGATAGTCCGCGTTAATGCTCACGTAGTCGTGCGACAGGTCGCAGGTCCAGATCGTCGCCTCGGCGGAGCCGCGCCCCAGCACCACGCGCACCTTGATCTCGCTTTGCTTCATCACCCGTTGTCCGTCCTCTTCGCGGTACTCCGGGTGTCGCCCACCCTGGCGCGCCACCCAGACATCGTCCAGGTACAGGTCGATCTTGCTGACGTCGAGATCGCCGACACCCGCGTATCCGATTGCGGCGAGTATCCGCCCGAGATTGGGGTCCGACGCATAAAAGGCCGTTTTCACCAGCGGGGAATGTCCGATGGCATAGGCGATTTTGCGGCACTCCTGCACGTCTCGCCCCTGCTCGACGGCGATAGTCATGAATTTGGTTGCGCCTTCGCCGTCGCGCACGATCAGTTGCGCCAACTCTTGCGACAGCGCCGTTACCGCATCGCGCAGTGCAAGATATGCGGCCGACGTCGTGTCGGTGATTTCGGGCAATTCGGTCTGCCCGGTGGCGACAACCACGAAGGCGTCGTTGGTCGAGGTATCGCCGTCGATCGTAATCGAGTTGAAGGAGCGGTCGGCGGCATACTTGACCAGCGCGTCAAGCGCAGCTTGCGCAACCTTGGCATTGAGAGCCATAAAGCCCAGCATGGTCGCCATGTTCGGGCGAATCATGCCCGCGCCCTTGCTGATACCGGTCAGGGTAATCGCGTGTCCCCCGATCGTCACCGTGCGCGAGGCAGCCTTGGGCTGCGTATCGGTGGTCATGATGGCTTGTGCGGCGTCATACCAATGCGCGGCGCCGAGATTCGCGATCGCATGGGGCAAGCCTGCGACCAACCGGTCGATCGGCAGCGGCTCGAGAATCACACCAGTGGAAAACGGCAGCACTTGCTCGGGCGCGACACCCAGCAGTTGCGACAGCGCGTCGCACGTACGTCGGGCGTTGGCCAGTCCCTCGGCTCCCGTACCGGCGTTGGCATTGCCAGTGTTGACGACCAGTGCGCGGATGCCCTGCCCCGCCGCTGCCTGCGCGAGATGCTCCTTGCTTACCGTGACGGGCGCGGCGCAGAAGCGATTGGTGGTGAACACCCCACCGACACGGCTGCCCGGCACCAGCCGCATGACCAGCAGATCCTTGCGGCCAGGTTTGCGAATGTTGGCTTCGGCCCAGCCAAGCTCAACCCCAGGAACGGGGCGCAGTTGCGCCGGATCGATGGTAGGAAAATTGACGGCCATGGTGATTTCGATCGCTCGCAGAAAATTCGGTGGAAATGACAAGGCGCGCCATCGCGCGCGCCCAACCCTGCTTAACCCAACTTACCGTGGCAATGCTTATATTTCTTGCCGCTGCCGCACGGGCAAGGATCGTTGCGCCCGACTTTCGGCGCCATATGCCGAATCGGCTGCACGGCCGCTTGAGGAGGTGCAGCCCCTTCACCGCCGGCGTCGTCAGCCCCTTCGAGTTCGGCTGCTTCAGCGTGCTTGAATTCAACATTTTCCAGATGGCTGACGCTCTCCTCGAACTGCTCGGAGGCCTCTTCGAGCTCTTCGGCCGACTGGATACGTACATTCATGATGATGCGCGTGACCTCGAGCTTGATGCTTTCGAGCAATTGGGAGAACAGTTCGAACGCTTCGCGCTTGTATTCCTGCTTCGGATCCTTCTGCGCATAGCCGCGCAAATGAATACCCTGGCGCAAATGATCGAGCGCCGCCAGATGCTCGCGCCAATACGAATCGAGGTTCTGCAGCATCACCGAACGCTCGAAGCCCGAAAACGCCTCCCGCCCAACCTGCTCGACCTTGGCTTGATAGGCGGCTTCGGCAGCTTGCACGACCTCCTGGCGCAGCGCTTCCTCGTCGACGCTATCCGCTTGTTCGACGCGTTGGACCATCGGCAATTCGACCTGCCATTCGTCGCGCAGCACGGCCTCCAGCCCCGGCAGGTCCCATTGCTCCTCGACGCTGCCAACAGGGATGTATACCTGCGCAATGTCATGGAAGACGCTTTGCCGCATTGCCCGGATGGTTTCGGAAATATCGGTCGCGGCAAGCAGCTCGTTACGCTGCTGGTAAATCACCTTGCGCTGATCGTTGGCAACGTCATCGTATTCGAGCAATTGTTTGCGAATGTCGAAATTGCGCGCCTCGACCTTGCGTTGCGCCGACTCGATCGAGCGGGTCACCATGCCGGCCTCGATGGCTTCGCCTTCCGGCATCTTCAGGCGCTCCATGATCGCCCGCACACGGTCGCCGGCGAAGATGCGTAACAGCGGGTCTTCCAGCGACAGATAGAAACGCGAGGACCCCGGATCGCCCTGGCGACCTGAGCGACCGCGCAACTGGTTGTCGATGCGGCGCGACTCGTGCCGCTCGGTGCCAATGATGTGCAGGCCGCCGGCAGCCTTGACCTGATCGTGCAGGCCTTGCCATTCGTCCTGCAGTTGCTGAATGCGGCGCTGCTTTTCGTCCTCGGGCAGCGCGCTATCCGCCTCGATCAGGGCCGCCTGCCGCTCGACACTGCCGCCCAGAACGATGTCGGTCCCTCGACCCGCCATGTTGGTGGCGATCGTGACCATTTTGGGACGCCCGGCCTGAGCGACGATTTCCGCCTCGCGCGCATGCTGCTTTGCATTGAGCACCTGGTGGGGCAGCTTTTCCTTTTTCAGCAGATCCGACAGATACTCGGAGCTTTCGATCGACGTCGTGCCGACCAGTACCGGCTGCCCGCGCTCGTAGCAATCGCGGATATCCTTGATCACCGCGTCGTAGCGCTCCTTCGACGTCATGTAGATTTGATCCTGCCGGTCGATACGCTGTGGTGGCCGGTTGGTCGGAATGACGACTGTTTCAAGCCGATAGATTTCATTGAATTCGTACGCCTCGGTATCGGCCGTCCCGGTCATGCCGGCAAGCTTTTTGTACATCCGGAAATAATTCTGGAAGGTGACCGACGCCAGCGTCTGATTTTCGTGCTGGATTGTCACGCGCTCCTTGGCTTCGACGGCCTGGTGCAGGCCCTCCGACCAGCGTCGACCGGCCATCAGGCGGCCGGTGAATTCGTCGACGATGACAATCTCGTCGTTTTGCACCACGTAATGCTGGTCCCGATGGAACAGGGTGTGCGCGCGCAAAGCCGCATAGACGTGATGCATCAGCGTAATGTTTTGCGCCGCGTACAGGCTATCGCCTTCGTTGATCAAACCCCATTCGGCGAGAATTCGCTCGGCCTTCTCGTGACCGCTTTCAGTCAGGAACACCTGGCGGGCTTTTTCGTCGAGCGTGTAATCGCCCGGCTTTTCGATGCCGGTCCCATCAGCCTTCTCTTCCCCGATCTGGCGCTCCAGATAAGCCGGCAGCGCGTCCATTTTCAGATACAGATCGGTATGGTCCTCAGCCTGCCCCGAGATGATGAGCGGGGTTCTCGCCTCATCGATCAGGATCGAGTCGACCTCATCGACGATCGCGAAATTCAGGCCGCGCTGAACTCGTTGCGAGACCTCGTAGACCATATTGTCGCGCAGGTAGTCGAAACCGTATTCGTTGTTCGTTCCGTAGGTGATGTCCGCGGCATAGGCCTCCTGCTTTTGCGCATGCGGCATCTGCGACAAATTGATGCCGACCGACAAGCCAAGGAAGTTATATAGCCGTGCCATCCATTCCGCGTCCCGCTGGGCGAGATAGTCATTGACGGTGACGACGTGAACCCCCTTGCCCGACAGTGCATTGAGGTAAGCGGGTAAAGTTGCCACGAGGGTTTTACCCTCACCGGTGCGCATTTCCGCGATCTTGCCGTAGTGCAAGACCATGCCGCCGATCAGTTGGACGTCGAAATGGCGCATTTTAAGTACACGCTTGCCAGCCTCGCGGCAAACCGCAAACGCCTCGGGCAGCAGCTGATCAAGCGACTCGCCCTGACTCACGCGTCCTTTGAATTCATCAGTCTTGGCTCGCAATTGCTCGTCGCTGAGCTTGGCCATCGCGGGCTCGAGCGCATTAACGGCGGCGACGGTTTTCTGATATTGCTTGATCAACCGCTGGTTGCGGCTGCCGAATATTTTTTTGAGTAGACCGGAAGTCATCGGATCGCAGGATAAAGGAAACGGCGTTCAGCACCGCCAAGCGCGCTTGACGCGCCCCGGCAAAATGCCGACATCGAAAAAAGTGATTCTAGCATGCGCACCTGTGGCGCCATTGCCGCATAGACAGCGGAATCGGGGCGACAAATCCCCGCAAAACACAAGAATATTCCTATGGGTTGCTGCAACAGGCGGTGCAGGGTCCCGCTACAATGCGATGTCCGTCATATCCGCCACGCGTCATGAAATCTTCCCGCTCTCAGGCTCGCCCCCTGTCCGACCTGCTCTACCAGACGGAAGCGGCGGGCTCGTTGATGGCGACGGCGCGGCAACTGGGGCAACTCGAACGGGATTTGCACCGCCTGCTGCCGGCGGCGCTGGCGGCCAATGTGACGGTCGTGCCACCGCGGGAGGGGACCCTGGTCCTGCTCGTCGCCCATAACGCGCTTGCCGCGCGCCTGCGGCAACAGGCACCCAGCCTGTTGGATCGGCTGCGACAAAAAGGCTGGCAACTCGAAGCCGTGCGCATTCGAGTCAGTCTGAAGAAAATCGAGGAGCCGGCACGGCACGCCAAGGAGGCCCATTTGAGCCGTCAGGGATTGAGTAGCTTGCGGGAGTTACGTGACGGGTTGCCGGCCTCGCCTCTGCGCGATGCCCTGGACAGGCTCGTTGCCCATCACTCGCCCCCGGGTCCCCGGAAGTAGCGATGCCGGGCCAAGCGCGAGATCAGGCGAAAGCCGACTGAGGCTCGAACAGGAAGCCGCGTGGCGCATCCTTGAGTTCGAACGTCACTGTCTCGTAGGCCTGCTGCGCGAGCAACTCGCGAAGTAACGCGTTATTGAGCGCGTGCCCCGATTTGTACGCCGTGTATGACGCCAACAGCGGATGCCCGACGACGTAAAGGTCGCCAATCGCATCGAGCATTTTATGTTTGACGAACTCGTCGTCGTAGCGCAGTCCGTCGTTGTTCAGGATGCGGTATTCATCCAGCACGATGGCGTTGTCCATGCTGCCGCCGCGGGCCAGACCCAGCTCGCGCAGCATTTCGACCTCATGGGCGAAGCCAAAGGTACGCGCGCGTGCGATTTCCTTCACATAGGAAGTGTTCGCGAAATCAATTTCCAGCTCCTGTCCCGTGCGGTCGACGGCCGGATGACGGAAATCGATGGTGAACCTGAGCTTGAAGCCGAAATATGGATCGAACCGGGCAAATTTGTCGCCATCGCGCACTTCGACCGGCCTGGTCACGCGAAGGAATTTCTTGAGCGCATTCTGCTCTTCAATACCGGCCGATTGAATCAGGAACACGAATGTCGCGGCACTGCCGTCCATGATCGGAATTTCTTCCGCTGTGACATCGACATAGAGATTGTCAATGCCAAGGCCGGCGCAGGCCGACATCAGGTGCTCCACCGTCGAGACGCGTGCGCCATCCTTTTGCAGCACCGACGCCAAGCGCGTGTCGCCCACCGCGGACGCCGCTGCCGGAATTTCGACCGGCTCGGGCAAATCGGTGCGACAAAACACGATACCGGTGTCGGGCGCAGCCGGACGCAAGGTCAGCTGAACTTTGCGTCCCGAGTGCAGACCGATGCCGACCGTCTTGGCGATAGATTTAATGGTGCGCTGCTTCAACATTCGATTGATTAAAACTATTATTATTCGACTATGATAGATGGGATTATATCAGAATCCTTGTCAAGCTGTGGTTTACCAAAAGCAACGTATGTAACGATAAGTTGACGCCGTCCCAGGGCAAATTCCAGGGACGGTGCACCAGCAGCAACGACGGAGGCATGTCGCTGCTGCTGGCCATCAAGCTATGTGCTGCGCCCCGGGCACCGCAGGCGTGGCACACAACATTACCAGGCTGACGTCGGCCCCCTGATGTCACGAATGCGAGCCCTGCCCAGCGCCGCCAAACCGCAATGCGTACCCGGCGCACTGCGGCCGATTCCTCGGTGGCGCGGTCTGCCTGGCCTTACGGCAAACCATGGTCACCGACGCGACGATCGGCAGACTGGACTGCTCCGCACAGCGCCACCACCCGATTACCGGTAGGCGTCGCCGAAGACAGTTCAGCCACGGCACATTTTGAGTGCCGACTCGACTTCATTCCATCAGATGGCGCGCGAGCGCCCTCTGACCCGCAGCCGGATCAGTCCGCCTGCTTACGCAGAAACGCCGGGATGTCGTAAGTATCCACCCCTTTGTCCTGCAGCGCGGCCACATGCGCCGACGCCGTTTCGCGCGAACTGCGCCACACCGCCGGCGTGTCCAGCGCGCCGTAGTCGGTGGTGCTGCCGTAGCTGGTGCCATGGTGCGCCGCCACCGGGATATTGTCGGTACCGGTCTTGAGCAACGTCATCGGGGCGGCCGCCTTTTTCGAAGCGGCACGGCCCAATCCAGTCGCCACCACGGTCACCCGCAGCGCGTCACCCATCTTGTCGTCATACACGGTACCGAAGATCACAGTGGCGTCTTCGGCTGCATAGCTCTTGATGGTGTTCATGACTTCGCGCGTCTCCGACAGACGCAG
>JAGXBI010000478.1 GCA_018971155.1 Burkholderiales bacterium | reverse complement strand
TCAACGCGCCGGGTGCGCACGCCGACGCAGGCGGCCATGTTGCGATTCTGTGTGACGGCCCGGATGAACAGGCCCAGCCGGGTCAGGTTCAGCAGCGCCCAGGTCAGTGCCACCACGACCACCGAGAAGCCGATGATGACCAGTCGGTTGTAAGGCAGGATCAGGTTGGGCAGCACGCTCACCCCGCCGCTCATCCACGACGGGTTGGCGACATCGACGTTCTGTGCGCCGAATAGCGTACGCACGATTTGCATGAGCAGCAGACTGATGCCGAAGGTGGTCAGCAGCGTCTCGAGCGGCCGGCCATAGAGAAAACGCAGCACGGTGCGCTCGAGCATCAGCCCCACGATCGCGGCGGCCAGGAACGAGGCGGGGACGGCGGCCACCAGATACCAATTGAAGGCGTGCGGCAGGTAGTGCTGGAACAGGGTTTGCACGACGTACGTGGCGTAGGCGCCGATCATCAGGAATTCGCCGTGCGCCATGTTGATGATGCCGAGCAGGCCGTACGTGATGGCCAGGCCCAGCGCGGCCAGCAGCAGCACGCTGCCCAGGCTCAGGCCCGCGAACAGCATGCCAAGCAGCTCGCTCTTGCGTTGGTCGTTCTCGAGTTGCGCCAGGCCGGCCTGGGCCGCGATGCGCACGCCCGTGTCGGGTTCGTCGAACGTGCCGTCGGGCTTGCGCGCCACCAGCGGCAGCAGCAGTCCGCGCATTTGCGGATCCGCGCGTGCCACGATAATCGCGATCGCCTCGCGCCGCTTGAGCGGGTCGGCATCGTGCAGCGCGGTCACGGCCCATAGCTGATCGAGCTTGCGCTTCAGGTCAGGGTCGGTCTCCCGGTCGCGGGCCTGTTCGACCTGCACGCGAAAGTCGGTGCTGCCCGAGTGCAACAGGGTACGGATTGCCTTGGCGCGCACCGCCGGGTCCAGCGATTGCAGGTTCAGCGCGGCGGTGGCGTCGTCGACGCGCGCGCGCAGCACATTGTTGAGCACCACCGGTTGCGCATTGTCGTCCTTGACCGGCTGGCCGCTGAGCACATCGCGCAGGGTGTCGCCGTCCTGGACCAGGATCCGGTTGTCGTCGCCGACCAGCACGTCGCCGGCGGCCAGCGCCCGCAGCAATCTTTGGCTGGCCTCGGTGCCGTCGTCCACCAGGTGATGGATCGCCTGGGATTTGGCATCGAAATCCATGCCGCCCAGCGGTGCGATGTCGGTCTCGGTCAGTGCCATTGCGGAGGTCTGACCCAGTAACAGGACGATCAGTAGTGCGAATATTTTGATCAGGCGTGACATGGAAGAATCCTGGGCGCCGCCGGCAGTCGGCGGCGCCGAAAGTTGCCGAAAACGATCAGCTCACCGTGTCGGGCTTGCCCTGGTTGCCGGGGATGTAGGGGCTCCACGGCTGCGCGCGGATGGTCGTCTTGGTCTCCCACACC
>JAGXBI010000003.1 GCA_018971155.1 Burkholderiales bacterium | reverse complement strand
GGATCCTCGATCGTCACCAGCTCCCCGGTGTGCCGCCCCTCGCAAATGGCCTGGATGGCGCGGCGCAGCAATTTGCCCGAGCGTGTCTTGGGCAGCAGCGTGACGAAGCGAATGCGCGCCGGCCGTGCAATGCCGCCCAGTTGGCGCTCCACCAGCCGCATCAATTCACCTTCCAGCGCCTGGCAATCGGCCGGCGTGGCGACCCGCTCGGCATGCCGCACTACCGCGAAGGCCATCGCTACCTGCCCCTTGAGCGCATCGCTCACGCCGACCACCGCTACCTCGGCGACCTCGGGATGGCTGGCAAGACTCTCCTCGATCTCACGCGTGCCGAGCCGGTGCCCCGCCACGTTGATCACGTCGTCGGTGCGCCCCAGAATGAAATAGTAACCGTCGTCGTCGCGCATGCCCCAGTCGAAACTGGAATACAGCAGCCGATCCGGCACGGTCGACCAATACGTCTTGACGAAGCGCTCGTCGTCGTGCCACAGCGTGCTCATGCACCCGGGCGGCAACGGCCCGGCGATCGCCAGCACGCCCTTTTCGTTGGCCCCGCAATCCTGGCCGGTGGCCTCGTTGACCAGCCGCACGTCGTAGCCGAACACCGGCAGCCCCGGCGAGCCATATTTACCCGGCAGATCCGGCTCGACTCCGCGCGCCAGCGCCAGGATCGGCCAGCCCGTCTCGGTTTGCCAGTAGTTGTCCAGGATCGGCTTGCCGATGCCCTCGTTGATCCAGTGCGCGGTCGGCTCGTCCAGCGGTTCGCCCGCCAGAAAAACCCGCTGCAGGTGCGACAGGTCATATTGGGTGAGGTAGGCCGGATCCTGCTTTTTCAGCATCCGAATCGCGGTCGGCGCCGAGAACATGATATTGACCTTATGCCGCTCGGCGATGCGCCACCACACCCCGCCATCCGGCCGCACCGGCGTGCCTTCGTACATCACCGTCGCCATGCCGGCGATCAGCGGGCCATAGACGATGTAGCTGTGCCCGACCACCCAGCCGATATCCGAAGCGGTAAACATCGTGTCGCCGGGCCGGCCGCAGAAAATCGCCTTCATTGAAGCGGCCAGCGCCACCGCGTAACCCCCGGTGTCGCGCTGCACGCCTTTGGGCTTGCCGGTGGTCCCGGAAGTGTGCAGCACATAAGACGGCTCGCTCGATTCCAGCCAGGCGCACGGCACCTCGGCGCCGAGATATTGCCCGCGCAAGGCGGCGTAGTCCAGATCGCGCCCCGCCACATGCGCCATCGGCGCCAGGCCGCGGTCCACCAGCAGCACGCGCTCGGGTTTGGCCGCGGCCAGCTCGATCCCCTCGTCGAGCAGCGGTTTGTAGGGAACGACTTTGCCGTTGCGCGAGCCGGCATCGGCCGACACGATCACCTTGGGTGCCACGTCGTCGATGCGCGACGCCAGGTTGGCCGCGGCAAAGCCGCCAAACACCACCGCATGGATCGCGCCGAGCCGCGCACAGGCCAGCATCGCGAAGCAGGCTTGCGGAATCATCGGCATGTAGATCAGCACGCGATCGCCGCGTCCGACGCCCTGCGCCTGCATGATCGCCGCCATGCAGTTGACCTCGGCATGCAGCGCGGCGAAGTCGTACACCTGCTCCTGCCCGGTTTCGCTCGAGACCCAGATCAGCGCGGGTTGCGCAGCGCGCGCGCCCAGATGCCGGTCCACGGCGTTATGGCACAGATTGGTGCGACCGCCCACGAACCAGCGCGCAAAGGGCGGACGGCTGTAGTCGAGGACTTCGGAAAAGGGGGTTTGCCATTCGATCAGGCCGGCCTGCTCGCGCCAGAATCCATCGCGATCGGTTAGCGAGCGGGTGTAAAAATCGTGGTAGGCACCCATGTGTCTCCTCCATTTTTGTGATCGATATGACACGCAGTCTGCGCTGACGAGCTTACGAGCTTACGAGCATCTTACCGCCAACCCCGCGGCCGCGACGCGACCGTGCGCGCACATAAAAAAACGCCGCGGACAAGCCGCGGCGTTCAATCCGATGCGCAGTATCACGCAGATCAGCGCTCCGCAGTTCGCAACGTTTTCTCGAAGCGACGTTTGGATCTGTCAGCCACAGCGCGCTTGGCGGTCGCCTTCCGATCTTTCTCCCTGGCGCTCACCGCCGGCGCGCCATGTCTGCTGCCTTCCCTGCTGGCTACTTCCTTTACCTTCGTCTGCTTGACCGTGCGACGCACGGCGACTTCACGTTTGGCCACCTCGCGCTTTGCGAGCGCGCGCTTTGGCGCCCGCCGGGCGACCTCGCGTTTGGCCACCTCACGTTTGGCCACCTGGGGGCGGGTCGGCGCAGGACGCGACTCGCGTGCGGCTACCGCGACGCGCCGTTCGTCGCGCTGGCGCACATGCAGCACCAGGGCCTGCCCGGCACGCAAGCCGTTGCCGCGCAGGCGATTCCAGCGCTTCACGTCGATTTCGCTGACGCCGTAGCGGCGCGCCAGTGAGCTCAACGAGTCCCCGCGCCTGACCCGCACGGAGAGCGTGCGCATCGGCGGCACCTCGGGCTCCAGCGCCAGCACGGCATTGTCGGCCACGGTCGAGCTGATGTCCCTGTCATCCTCGCCGGTGCGCGGCACCAGGATGGTCGACCCCGCTTTCATGCGGAATCGCGGCGGAATGCCGTTGACCGAGCGGATCGTCGATGCTTCCACGCCCAGCCGCTTGGCGATTGCCTCAGGCGACTCGGCTTGTTTCAGCGTATAGGTGGTCCAGCTCGATAATGGCTTCTTGTAGCTCTTGAGCTGCTTCGCGAAGATGTCGGCGTTGTCGAACGGCAGCAGAATTTTCGATTTCGTCGCGCCCAGGATCACGGGCTTCTTGAACGCCGGATTGAGCGCCCGAAACTCGCTCAGCGGCAGGTCGGCCAGGCGCGCCGCCAGCGCCACGTCGATATCGTGCGAAGTCGTCACACTGACGAAATAGGGGTGGTTCGGAATTTCGGGCAGCTTCACGTCATAGAGCGCGGGATGCTCGATGATGTTCTTGATCGCCTGCAGCTTCGGCACGTAGTCGCGCGTCTCGGTAGGCAGGCGCAGGCTCTGGTAGTCGGTCGGCAGGCCTTGCGCCTGGTTGCGCGCGATCGCGCGCTGCACGTTGCCCTCGCCCCAATTGTAGGCGGCCAGCGCAAGGTACCAGTCGCCGAACATGTCGTGCAGGTTCGACAGATAGTCGAGCGCTGCGTCGGTCGAGGCAACCACGTCGCGGCGCTCGTCGCTGAACATGTTCTGCTTGAGGTTGTAGGTCTTGCCGGTGCTCGGGATGAACTGCCACATCCCCGCGGCCTTGGCCGTGGACAGCGCCTGGGGATTGTAGGCGCTCTCGACGAACGGCAGCAGCGCCAGCTCGGTCGGCATGTGACGCTTCTCGAGTTCCTCGACGATATGGAACAGATAGCGGCTCGAGCGGTTGACCATGCGCTCCACGTACTCGGGGCGCGACGCATACCACGCGGTGCGTTCCTGCACCAGCGGGCTGTCCAGATCGGGGATCGCAAAGCCGCGGCGGATGCGGCTCCATAGATCGTTGTCCTGGTGATCGCCGTACGACAGATTATCGAGCGAGTCCTTGTCGACGTCGATCGTCTGGTCGCTGGAAACTTGCTGTTTGGAAGAACTGGAGAGAGCCGAAGCGGAGGAAGTATTGCTTTGCGCTGTTGAAGCGCCGGAACCGGGCGGCGCGCTAGCACACGCTGCCAATACCAGCGTCAGTAGCAGGCTAACGATAAGACGCATTGATTGTTCTCAATGATGACGGCTTCTTACTGGAAAATTTCAAGGATGGTAAGGAAACCCCTCTTGCGCGTCAACCATTTTTGCCTAATTTTGATGCATTTTTGGCCAAAATTAAGGGCAATCCCCTAGGAACTCCGGCTAGCGAAAACCGTCTTTCCATGCCCGAATCGCGGCGAAGACACCGAGTCGGTCCAACGACGCCTGGCCCGCCTGGGAGATGGCGGCTTCACGCACCTGCGGCGCGTCGCTGCGTAAAAACGGATTGACCGCCAACTCGTGAGCGAGCGTGGTCGGCACCGTGGGCAGGCCGGCCTCGCGCAAACGCGCGGCCTCGTCCCGCCAGGTGCGCAGCGCAGCGTTATCCGGCTCGCATGCCAGCGCAAAGCGGATATTCGACATCGTGTACTCGTGCGCGCAATGCACGCGCGTGTCGCCGGGCAGTGCGGCAAGCCGGTCGAGCGAAGCCAGCATCTGCGCCGGCGAGCCTTCGAACAGGCGCCCGCAACCGCTGGCGAACAGCGTGTCGCCACAGAACAGCCGCGGCGCCTGGCCATCGTGCCCGGCCATCCAATAGGCAATGTGGCCGCGCGTGTGACCGGGTACACTGATCACGTCGAACAACAGGCGCGGCGCGTCGAGTGCAACTTGCTCGCCGTCGTCCAGCGGATGATCCACCGAGGCAATCGACTCGGCCGCCGGCCCATACACCGGCACTTTGCCATGCGCGAGCAACTCGGCCACGCCGCCGACGTGATCGCCGTGATGATGTGTCAGTAAAATAGCGGATAGTTCAAGACGATGGGCGTGCAGATAGTCGAGCACCGGCTGGCTCGCGCCCGGATCCACCACGACCGCCTCGGCCCCGTTGCTCAACAACCAGATATAGTTGTCCTGAAATGCCGGGATCGGCACCACGCTCAATGCAGCCATCATCTACCCACCAATATGTCCGATGCACCGATTATAGACTGGCCCGCCTGGCTTGACTCTCCGCCGGGCCGCTACGTGATGGCGTGGGAGCAGGCCCAGTTCGATCATTGGGTCGGCGATGTATTCGGCTATCACGCGCTTCAACTCGGCCTGCCGGAGCTCGACGCGCTGCGCGAAAACCGCATGCCCTATCGCGGCCTGGTGCTGCCGTTTCGTCCGCGGCAGCGGCCGGCGCCCGCGCCGGTCGAGGTCCGCGCGCCGGCCAATCCCGGCCATACCCACGCGCATCATGCGCGCCCCGCGCGCGACGTGCTCATCAGCCGCTTCGACGAATTGCCCATCGCGACCCAGAGCATCGATCTGGCGGTACTGCCGCACGTGCTCGAATTCACCGAGAATCCGCACGACATCCTGCGCGAGGTCTGCCGGGTGCTGGTGCCCGAAGGGCAAATCATCATCACCGGCTTCAACAATCTGAGCCTGTGGGGCGCGCGCGAACAACTGGCGCGCCTGAGCGGCAAGCCGTTCCTGCCGCAGCCGGTCGACCTGATCGCCTTTACCCGTCTCAAGGACTGGCTCAAGCTGCTGGGCTTCGATCTCGACCGCGGCCGCTTCGGCTGCTATCGCCCCCCCATGCGGCGCGAACATTGGCTGGCGCGCTTCTCGTTCCTCGAGGCCGCGGGCGACCGCTGGTGGCCAATCTTCGGCGGCGTCTATGGCGTGCGCGCGGTCAAGCGCGTGCGCGGCATGCGTTTGGTCGGCCGGGTGCGCAAGCGTATACTCAGCCTCCAGCCGGAGCTCAAGCCGGTTGCCACACCCACCACGACACACCGCGACCACCCCGATTCATGACCCTGCCTCACGTAGAAATTTTCACCGACGGCGCCTGCAAGGGAAATCCAGGCCCCGGCGGCTGGGGCGCCCTGCTGCGCTCCGGCGCCACCGAAAAGGAATTATTCGGCGGCGAACCCCTCACCACCAACAACCGCATGGAATTGCTCGCGGTCATCCGCGCGCTCGAGGCGCTCAACCGTCGTTGCCACGTCGTGCTGCACACCGATTCGCAATACGTGCAAAAGGGCATCAGCGAATGGATTCACGGCTGGAAGCTGCGCGGCTGGAAAACCGCGGCCAAGGCGCCGGTGAAAAACGCCGATCTCTGGCAGGAGCTCGACCGGGTCAGCCAGCAGCACCAGATCGAATGGCGCTGGGTCAAGGGCCATGCCGGTCATGACGGCAATGAGCGTGCCGACCAGCTCGCCAATCGCGGCGTCGCCACCCTCCAAAACTGAACTTCGGACTTCACGCCATGCGCCAACTCGTCGTCGACACTGAAACCACCGGACTGAACCCCAAGACCGGCGACCGCATCCTCGAAATCGGCTGCGTCGAACTCGTCAACCGTCGCCTCACCGGGCGCAATCTGCACTACTACATCAATCCCGAGCGCGACAGCGACCCGGGTGCGCTGGCCGTGCATGGCCTGACTACCGAATTTCTCAGCGACAAACCCAAATTCGCCGAAATCGTCGATGAATTGCGCGACTATATCGGTGGCGCCGAAATCATCATTCACAACGCAGCCTTCGACCTCGGTTTCTTCGACGCCGAATTCGAGCGGCTCGGCCTGCCAAGCTTCATGAGCCATTGCGACGGCCTGATCGACACACTGCTGCAAGCCCGCGAAATGTTCCCCGGCAAGCGCAACTCGCTCGACGCCCTGTGCGAGCGCCTGGGCGTGAGCAATGCGCACCGCACGTTGCATGGCGCGCTGCTCGATGCCGAACTGCTCGCCGAGGTCTATCTGGCCATGACGCGCGGCCAGGAAAGCCTGGTGATCGATCTGATGGATGCTTCCGCCGACAGCGGCGAGTCCCACAACACCCGCGTCGCGCTGCACCAGATCGAACTGCCCGTGCTGGCCGCCAGCGGCGAAGAGCAAGCCCTGCACGACGGACTGCTCGACGAACTCGATAAAAGCATCAAGGGCACCTGCGTCTGGCGCGAGGCCCCTGCTGCCGGCCCGGAGGCCGGCACCCCGTCCTGAGCGCAAGCTCAGCGGACGCCGTAAAAAGTCGATCGCCCCTCTTTACGGACTGCACAAATCATGGAATAATCGCGGTCTCTTTTCGGGTGGTTAGCTCAGCGGTAGAGCACTGCCTTCACACGGCAGGGGTCACAGGTTCAATCCCTGTACCACCCACCAGAATCATCGGTGTGTGAAATCCCGAAGAATCAAGGCCCTGCAGCGTTTGCTACAGGGCCTTTTTCTTTGTGTGCCGTCTTGGCTGCCCGCGCCGCCGGGGGCACGATACGGAAAACCCACGGCATTGCGTTCGGATTGGAGCAACCCCGCAACGCTGGCCGGGACATGTAAATTTATGTCACTACAGCCACAGCATTCTTCCCGGATCGGTATCATGAGTGCAATCAACCGGGAGAATGACCTCATGCACGTCGGTGAGCGATTCAACAGCATTACCCATCTCATCGGTGCGGCATTGTCGGTGGCGGGACTCGGCGCACTGGTCACGATAGGCGCGCATGACCATGACGCATACAAGGTGGTGAGCTTCAGCGTGTACGGCGCGATGCTGTGCGCGCTCTACGGGATCTCGACGCTCTACCACAGCGTGCGGGGCCCGCGGCTCAAAGCCATTCTCCAGAAGTGCGATCATTCGGCGATCTATCTGCTGATCGCCGGCAGTTACACGCCATTTACGCTCGTCACGCTGCGCGGGCCGTGGGGCTGGTCACTGTTCGGTGTGAGCTGGGGGCTTGCCGCGTTCGGCATCGCCCAGGAACTCACGCTTGGCCAGCGCACCCGCATCGTCTCGCTGGCCCTCTATGTGCTGATGGGCTGGCTGGCACTCGTCGCGATTGGTCCGCTGGTTCACGCGCTGCCCGCTGCCGGCACGGCATGGCTGGTCGCGGGCGGCGTCATTTACAGCGCCGGCATCTACTTCTTCATCAACGATGAACGCATTCGCCACGGACACGGCATCTGGCACCTGTTCGTGCTGGCCGGCAGCCTGTGCCAGTTCGTGAGCGTCGTGCGATACGTCGCATAACGCCCACGGCGAGATGCTCTTTGGTTTTGCCGCGTGGCGCGCTCGGGCTTACTGCGCGGAGGTACCTGCCTGGCGTTGCGCCGCCTCGATCTGCGCGGTGCGGATCTGCAGTTGCGCAGCCTGCTCCGGCGTGTACGGATAATTGATGTAGTCGACCGGCACCAGACCGAGCTCTTCGGCAGCCTGCAATTCCGCCAGCACGTGGGCGCGGGTCACCCGGGTAGCGCTCTCATTGGCAAAAGCACCGCTGGCGGCAACGCTCAAAACGCCCGCCAGCATAAGCGCGGCATAAGTCCTTTGTTTCATGGAAAACTCCTGTTTTCATCTGCGTGGAGCCCCTTTTTTTCATTTCACGTAGAACGTGGGGCCATGAAAACCAGTATAGATTTCCGGATGCGACAGACCTAGATCGATTCCTGCAACAATCAATTGCACATATCGTGCTTGCCGGCGGCCGGCCGCCCATGAGCAAACGCGGCCCGGCCGCCGCAGCGCCTCACAGTTCCAGCACCAGCCGTTTGCCGCAGGCGCGCGAGCAGCATGCCATCATCTTGCCATTGGCCTCGCGTTCGGCGCGCGTGAGCACTACGTCGCGGTGGTCGACCTCGCCCTCGAGCACGCGTACCTCGCACGAGCCGCACAGCCCTTCTTCGCAATCGCTTTGCACGTCGATATTGGCGGCGCGCAAAGCGCTGAGCAGCGTCTGGTCGGCCGGAACGTGAACCACGATGCCGGAATCCTTCAACGTGACATCGAACGCATGCTCGTGGGTCGGATCGAGTTTGCCCAGGGTCGACTGGAAGTGCTCGACGCGCAGCGCATCGGCAGGCCATGCGGCGCAACCGGCGCTCAGCGCTTCGAGCATGCGCACCGGACCGCACGCGTATATCTGCGTGTCGGCATCGGGTCGCGCGAGCAGCGCCGGAAAATCGTTGCGCCGCCCTTCATCCTTGGCATACACGTGCAGGCGCTCGCCATGCAGTGCGGCCAGCTCGTCGAGCAGCGCCATCGAGCGGCGGCCGCGGCCGCTGTAATGCAGCTGATAATCGATGCCGAGCGCCCTGGCGCGGCGCGCCATCGCACTGATCGGCGTGATGCCGATGCCGCCGGCGATGAAGATCGCGCGCTTGACGGTCTCATCCAAACGAAAATGATTGCGCGGCCCGCGAATCCGCAGGCGATCTCCCGCACGAACATTGTCGTGCACCCATCGCGATCCTCCTCGGCCCTGCGCCTCACGCAATACCGCGATCTCGAACACGTCCGGCTCGGCCGGATCGCCGCACAGCGAATATTGTCGCGACACGCCGGGCTCGCCGCATTCGACGTCGATATGCGAGCCGGGCGTCCAGCGCGGCAACGGCCTGCCGTCGGGTGAAGCCAGCCGTAGCCTGACGATATCCTCGCCGGCCGGGCTCACGCTCTGCACCACCACGGTTCGATTGATCGCATGCCCCGATGGCTCACCGATGCGCACTGCCATGCGAGACTCAAGCACGCCGGGATCGGTGCGCTCAGGGTTCTGCTGAGGCTCCCACTCGACCCACAAATGCTCGGGCCCGCGAAACGACGTGTTCGGCACGTAGGTAAACTGTTGTTCGGCCAGCCTCATGTGAGGCAGGCGCCGGGCAAATTCATCCAGGAAAATCTGCATCTCCATGCGCGCCAGATTCTTGCCCATGCACTGATGCGCGCCATAGCCGAAGGTGAGCTGGTCGCTGGCATTCTCGCGCCGGATATCGAACAGATCGGCGTCGGCGAAGTGCCGCTCGTCATGGTTGGCCGAGGACATCACGATCAGCAGCTTCGCTCCCTCGGGAATCGCCACGCCACCGACCGTTACCGCTTTGGTCGCCAGACGCCGCCAGGCCGCCACCGAACCGTTGTGGCGCAGGCACTCCTCCACCGCGTTCGGAATCAGGCTCGGATCCTCGCAGATCTCGCGCCACACATGCGGATGCTGCAGCAGCAGTTTCATCGCATTGGCCGACGCATTGGCGGTGGTCTCGTGCGCCGCCACGATGCCGGCCATCATCATCGAGTGCAGGTACGAATCGGTGACCACCTCGGGATGCGTCTGCTGCTTGCGCAAGCCGTATTGCATCCAGCCCGGCTGCGAAGGATCCTGCCGCATCTTGTCGAGCACCTTGCCGGCGAATTGCCAAAAGTTGCCTACCGCGTGCGCGACTTCGACCTGCTCCTGCGGGCGGGGCCGGCCCCATGTATTGACGGTATGCGCGATCGAATACTTGCGCAGCATATCCATGTCTTCCTCGGGCACGCCGAGAAAGTGCAGCGCGACGGTCAGCGGCACCTCCCACAGCATCTGATCCACCAGATCGGCGCGGCCGTCGTCGATGAAGCGATCGACATATTCGCGTGCCAGCCGCCGCACCATCGGCTCGTGATGCTTGAGCTGCTCCGGCGTGAAAGGCTCCATCAGCACCCGCCGGCGCGGCATATGCGCCGGCTCGTCCTCGTTGACCAGCGTGCGGTTCATCGCATAGCCATACGAGGCGAGCACCGCATTGGCCTCGGGCCCGGTCGGGGTGATCTTTTCCAGCGCGATCGACGGGCTGAAAGTGATGTTATCGCGAAAAATCGCCTTGATATCGTCGTAGCGGGTCACGACCCAGTACCCCAGTTTGGGACTGTAGAACACCGGCTCCTGCTCGCGCGCCCACCGCACATATTCGGGCGGATCCTGCTGGTAGCCGTCGCCGAACGGGTCGAACTCGGCCGCGCGAGCACTGACCGGACAGCCCGTCGGCGACACTTGCGCGGACGCCGCGGCGTGGCTGAAAGGGCATTGGGCGGAGCTGGAATCGGGGGTCGTGTCGCTCATGTTCGGTGCTCGATCGTTACTGGCTCGTCTCGGTTCGGGATGTCTGCGGCGGCACATCAGCCAGGCAATGTGCCAGCCCCGACCGGCAGCATGAGCGCCGGCGCGCTGTCCCTTTACATCGTTATTTTGCGTAATTGTAGTACGCTATGCGTAATTTTACGAGATTGACTTGGCGGGGAGCGAATTTTTCGCGCGGCCAGTCTCGACCGGCACGCCGGGCGCCTTACAATCCAAGCCGATGAACAAGAAAACCGTCTCTCCGGAGCTCCTCACGCCAGCCCAAGCCCCCGCACGCGAGCGGCGTGCCCGCGTGCAATCGGCCGAAACCGGCATGGCGGTACTCAAGGGTTTATCGCGCCTGGGCGGGCGCGCCAGCCTGAGCACGCTGGCCGCGCATGTCGGCCAAAGCCCGGCCAAGGTGCACCGCTACCTCGCCAGCCTGGTCGAACAGGGCCTGGTCGCGCAGGACGCCGACTCCCAGCACTATCACCTCGGCCTCGAAGCGATGCTCATCGGTGTGGCGGCAATGCGCCAGGCCGACCCCGTGCGGATCGCCGAACCTTCGCTGGTGCGGCTGCGCGAACAACTGGAAGTGACCTGCTTTGTCGCCGTGATGGGCAACATGGGGCCGACCATCGTGCGCTTCGAAGAACCGGGCTTGCCGGTTACCGTCAACGTGCGGGTCGGCTCGGTCCTGTCGATGCTGTGGTCGGCCACCGGACGCGTCTTTCTCGGGCTGCTCGATGAATCGCGCGTGCGTGCGCTGGCCGAGGCCGAGCTCGCCGCCGCGCCGCGCGAATTGCGCGCGCAACTGGACCGCGACGACGCCATCGATGCATTGCGGCGGGAGGTGCAAGCCGCCGGCTGCGCGACGGTTCGCGACACCAACCTGAAAGGCATCAGCGCGGTCGCCGCGCCGCTATACGACTACACCGGCCGGCTGTGCGCGGTGCTCACCGCACTGGGCGCCACCGGAGGTTTCGACGCTGCCATCGACGGGCCGATCGCCAAGGCCGTGCGACGCGAGGCAATGGCCGCCAGCGCGCAGATGGGATACGCGCCAGGCTAAGCAAAAGGCGCGGCCAGAGGCCGCGCCCGGGAACTGCCGGTGCCTTGCTTGCGGCAGGCGCCGCGCAACAAGCGCGGCGGCCGGCGTCAATGGCTGATTTTTTCCAGCGACAGGCCGCGGGTCGACGGTCCGAGCAGGATCATGCAGATACCGAGGGCCATCGAAATACCGATAAAGACCGCCACGCCAGGCACGCCATAGCCATTGATCAGGATCCCGATCGCCAGGCCGGCGAAGGCAGCGGCAAGCCGGCTCCACGAATAGACGAAACCGACGGCGCGCGCACGCACGCGGGTCGGGAAAAGTTCGGCCTGATAATTATGGTAGGCATACGACATCACGTTCGCGGCCAACGTGAACAGCACGCCGAGCACGATCAACAGCGCCGGGGATGAGGACTGCGAGAACAGCGCGATGACGATGCCCATGATCGCCAGCCCCCCGATGATCTGCGTCTTGCGCTCGAACCGGTCGGCAAACAGCGAGCCGATGAGCGGGCCGAACGGATTGGCGATCGCGATGATGAACGCATACTCGAGGCTGGCCGTGACATGAATGCCGCGGTGGATCAACAGCGTCGGCACCCACGCCGCAAAACCGTAAAAGCCGATGACCTGCGCCATGTTGAAAATGGACATGATGACGGTGCGCTTGAGGTACAGCGGCCCGAAAATTTCACTGAGCGAACCACGCCCTTCCTTCTCGGGTTGGACAGCTTGCGGTGCCGGCAGCGCAATACCCTTCTCCGCAACCACCCGGCGTTCGATGTCGGCCATGATGCGCTCGGCTTCCTCGACCCGACCGTGGCGCGCGAGCCAGCGCGGGCTCTCCGGAATATGCCGGCGCAGCACCCACACCACGGCCGCGCCGACCGTGCCGATCAGGATCACCACGCGCCAGTAATCGAGACCGAACGGCTGCGTGCCCTTGAGGATGAATGCCAGGAACGCGACCACCGGCACCACGCAGAACGTAATGAACTGATTGATCGCATAAGCGCGGCCGCGCTCGTTGCTGGGCATCAGTTCAGAGATGTACGTATCGATCGTCACCAGCTCGACGCCGATGCCGATGCCGGCGATCAGGCGCCAGATGTCGATGGCGAACCCCGTGGTCTGGAACGCCATGATCGCCGTGCAGACCATGTACCAGACCAACGACCAGGTGAACACCACGCGCCGCCCGAAACGGTCGGCCACATAGCCGAACATCAACGCGCCGAGCCAGAGCCCGGCGAAAGTGGCGAACACGAAAGTGCCGAAGCCCGCGACCTTCAACGGCCCCAGCGCGGCGAAAATTCCCAGCGACTCCGGCTTGAACAGGCCGGACTGCACCATGCCCGGCGCCACATAGCCGGTGAAGAACAAATCGTAGAACTCGAAAACGCCGCCCAGCGAAATAAGAATCACCATGGTCCAAATGGTTTTCGATGGCGGCAGCCGATCGAGTCGCGATGCAATTTCAGCTGCTTTTTGTGAGGACATGCACGTCTCCTGTTAACTTTTGAGTTATTCGAGTGCGTACCGGCGGCGGCCTCCGGGGATAGCGTCAGCCCGGTCCGGAGCGCAGAAAGCGACGCCAAGCGGATGCATTATCTTCCGGCACTCCTGATTGTGTCGATGGGTTTGGAGCGAAATTATGATAGACGATTTCCCCGAGCCCGAGAATCCGGGCGTACCGCGGCGGGCGGCGCCTCCAGCCGGCGGGCGCCGCGCTCGAGCGCCAGGCCGGCCGGCTGGCACGAAAAAACCCCGTTCGGCGCGCCTCACCCGCAAATCAGCTGATAGGCGAGCCGGGCCGCCACGCGCGCGGTATGGCGGTCGGTATCGAACGTTGGATTGTATTCGGCGATGTCGGCCACGCGCAGCTTGCCTGAGCGCTGCACGCGCTTGATCAGTTCCTCGATCACCGCCAGCGGCACGCCATACGCGGCCGGCGCGGAAACGCCGGGCGCCACGCTGGCGGGCAGGACGTCCATGTCGATCGTCAGGTACACGTGGTCGGCGCCGGCGAGCTGCCGGTCGAGTTCGGCCGCGCGCTGCTCGAGATGCCGCTCCTGCAATTCGAAGTCCTGCACATAATGCACATCGAGCTCGGCGGCCCGGGCAAACAAGGCCGGCGTATTGGACAGCCGGCTCACCCCGAGGCAACTGTATGCGAACGGCACGCCGCGCGCCCGGCAATCCATCGCGATCTGGTCGAACGGCGTGCCGGAGTTGGCAGGCCGCGTGGTGCGCAAATCGAAATGCGCGTCGAAGTTGACGATCAGCAGGCGACCCGCGTCGCCGCGCGCGTCGAGCCAGGCCCGCAGCCCGCTGTAGGTGCCGTACGCCACCTCATGGCCACCGCCGATTACCACCGGGCGGGCTTGCCGGGCCAGCAGCCGCTGCACCGCCGCGCCCAGTGCGTGCTGGGCGTCTTCGAGGCGCTCGTCGGGGCAGGCGACGTCACCCGCGTCGAACAGCACCGGCAAGCCATGGGCCGGCACGTTGGCCAGGGCCCGTCGCACCTCGCGCGGCGCAAGCGCCGCGCCGACGCGCCCCTGATTGCGCCTGACCCCCTCGTCGCAGGCAAATCCGAGCAGCACCGGCGCGCCGGGCCGCACGTCATCGCCCAGCGGGCGCACCACCTGGAACAGCCGCGTGGTATCCCCCCGCTCCCCGGCATCGAGCCGGCCCTGCCACATCGAAACATCGATTGCCATACACTTACTCGCGGGAAATCACCGCCTGCAAAAAGCTGCGCGTACGCGCCTCTCTCGGTTGGCTGAAAATTTGCGACGGCGGCCCGGCCTCGACGATGCCGCCGCCATCCATCACCACCACGACGTCGGCCACTTCGCGCGCGAACCCCATCTCATGGGTGACGACCATCATCGTCATGCCTTCCTTGGCGAGCAGTTTCATGACTTGCAGCACCTCACCGACCAGTTCCGGATCAAGCGCCGAGGTCGGCTCGTCGAACAACATCACCTTGGGCCGCATCGCCAGCGCGCGGGCGATCGCCACGCGCTGCTTCTGCCCTCCCGAGAGCCGGCCCGGCATGGCATCGGCCTTCTCGCTCAGGCCGACCTTTTGCAGCAGCGCCCTGGCTTCCTGCCGCGCCGCCTCGTGCGACATGCCGCGCAGCTTGCGCGGGCCGATCGTGATGTTGTCGAGCACCGACAAATGCGGAAACAGGTTGAACGACTGGAACACCATGCCTACCTCGGTGCGCAGCCGGTTCAGGGCCTTGTCCGGCAGCAGCCGGCCATTGTCGAGCAGGCGCGTGCCGCAGATATCGATCACCCCCTGCTCCGCCACTTCCAGCCCATTGCAACAGCGCAGGAACGTGCTTTTGCCGGAGCCGCTCGGCCCGATGATGACGACCACCTGCGACGGCTCGACCTCGAAATCGATGCCCCTGAGCACCACGTGATCGCCGAACGACTTGGTCAGATTGCGAATTTGAACGATGGCCGAGTCGCTCATTGCACCATCCCCCCCGCGCGCAATTTGCGCTCCGCCAAACGCAGCAGCAGGCTGGTCGTGCCCGTCATCACCAGGTACACCAGTGCAATCGCCAGATAAACTTCCAGCGAACGGTATGACACGCTGATAATCTTCTCCCCCTGATGCATCAAGTCGTCGATGGTCAGCAGCGACACCAATGCCGAATTCTTGATCAGCGCGATAAACTCATTGCCCAGCGGCGGAATCATCCGCACGATCGCCTGCGGCAGAATGATCGAGCGCATGGCCTGGGCCGAGGACATCCCGATCGATCGCGCGGCCTCCATCTGCCCGCGATCGATCGACGCAATCGCGCCACGCACCACCTCCGACTGATACGCGCCGGAGTACACACCGAGCCCGAGCACGCCGCAGAAAAACGCCGGCAACATGATATTGAACTGCGGCAGTCCGAAGAACAGCAGGAACAACTGCACCAGCAGCGGCGTGCCGCGAATCACGACCAGATAGACGGTGCAGAAGCCATACACGAAACGGTGCCGCGGGTTGAGCCGGCCGATCCCGATGAGCAAGCCCAGCACGCAGCCCAGCAGCAGCGAGGCGCTCGTCACCTCGATCGTCACGAGCGCGCCGTGCGCCAGCTCCGTCCACCCATGAAAAACCGGCGTAAAGTCCAGTTGCATCCCTGTGTCCCCGCCGGCTTACTTGGCGTCCGGCCCGAACCACTTCTTCAGCAGCTTGGCGTACGTTCCGTTGGCCTTGATCTTGTCGAGCGCCGCGTTCAGTTGCTGAGTCAGTTGCGGCATGTCCTTGCGCACCGCCATGCCATATTCCTCGGTCGTCAGCGGCGTATCCAGCACCCGCATGTCGCCCGTGGTCTTGGCGTACTGCTGTGCCGCCGGCTTGCCGGTCACCGCCGCATCGACCCGGCCGATTTGCACGAGGTTGAACATGTCTTCATTCTTCTCGACCTCCACGCGCTGCACCTTCGGGTAGTGGGTGCGCAGGAAATCCACCGACTTCGTGCCAACCTGCACGCTCACCTTCTTGCCGTCCAGATCGGCCGGCGTCTTGATCGCCGTGTTGCTCTTCTTGACCAGCACCACCAGCCCGCCGTGATAGTAAGGCTGCGTGAAATCGACCACCTGCTTGCGCGCATCGGTGATGTAGATCGCCGACACCGCGACGTCGAAGCGGTGCGCCACCAGCCCCGGAATGAGGCCCTTGAAGTCGATATCGGTCCATTGCACGCGGCGCCCCATCTCCTTGGCCATCGCTTCGACCAGGTCGATGTCGAACCCGGTACGATGGCCGTTCTGCACGAACTCCATCGGCGGGAAAGTCGCGTCGGTGGCAACACGCAACACCTTGTTGTCTTGCGCGTGCGCGATGCTCGCTGCGGAGCACAGGGCGGCCGTGGCCAGAATGAACTTGCGGCGTGTAATTAGCATGGAGGTCTCCAAGGGCTTTCTCAAAAATCTTGCAGCCGCGCCGAGATGACCCGGGCAGTCGCAAGGGTTGCGTCAATCAGTTGTTGCGTCTTCTGGTGAGCACGTGTGGCCGGCGCCATCAGCGTAAGGGTGCCGGCGGCTTTACCGGGCTGGCGAAACAGCGGCGCGCTGATGCCCCATACGCCGGGGTCGACCTCGCCCTCGGTCACGACGAAACCTCGCTCGCGAATCCGGTCCAACTCGGCAAACAATTGGGTCTGCCGCCCGGGCTTGGCGCCCAGCAAATCCGTCACGATCTGGCGCGCCGCCGAGCCCGGCATGAACGCCAGCAACGATTTGGCGGAGGCGCCGTCGAGCAGCGGAATGCCTCGTCCCTTCTCGAAAGAGCAACGCAACGAATGCTGGCTCTCGACCATCTCCAGGCATACAGCCTGATCCTTGACCGCGACGATCAATCCGACGCTCTCGCCCGATTCGGCCGCCAGCCTGGCCATCGGCAGCTTGGCCTCGTGCACCAGGTGCGAGGCCTGGTCGAAGCCCATCGCCAATTGCAGCCCCACCGGTCCCGGCGCGTACTTGCCGTCGATCTCGGCCACGAAACCCCATTGCTTGAGCAGCGCGATCTGGCGATACAGCGTGCTTTGCGCCAGCCCGGTCTTCTGCGCGAGGTCGCGCGCGTTGATCGGATGCCCATGCCGCGCGAGCGTGGCCAGCACGAACAGCACGCGGTCGGCACCCGCCTTCGAGCTGGGTTGAGCGATATCGGTGATCGATTGACGATGATTCATGGGCTGAAGAATCGTCAATTTCTCTCATTATTTCAAGCTCGAATTCCCAACCCTCGGGAAAAAATCGAGCGCCTAGTGTTTACACCGATCCTGCGCACCCCATGCCGCGCCGCGGCGCTTTATCCGCGGCCCAGGCCGGCAAAAAAAAACCGCCCGGCGGGCGCCGGGCGGCATGACGGTCCGAGGACCTGTTTCGGTGTCGAGGCTTTGCCGGCCTCAGGCGCGCGACGATTGCGCCAGCCCTTGCTTGGGCTGGGTCGCGGCGCTCACGACGATCGTTACGATGATATTCAGGATCAGCGCGACAAAGCCAACGTTGATATCCTGCATCGAGGCCGGCAGGAACGGCAGCAGTTTGCCGATCGTGCTGTGGGTCATCGAAATGCCCACCACCGCCAGCACGCCAACCAGAATCCCGCAGAAAGCGCCCTGCTTGGTCACCTTGTTGTTTTTCGCGATGCTGCAAACCACGGCAGGGAACAGCTGCGTGACGAAGTTGTAACCCATCAGCAGCAGCGCCACGATGGTCGAGCCGCCCTTCAGCGTGAAGCCAACCGCGACCAGGGCAACCACCGGCACCAGGAAGCGCGCCAGGCGATTGGTGGCCTCGTCGGAGGCGCCATGCGCGATGCCGCCACGATAAATATCGTTGGCAAGCAAGGTCGAGGCCGACATCAGGATCATCGAGCCCGGCACCAGCGCGGTGAGCACGCCAGCGGCTCCGATCACGCCGACGAACCACGGATCGAAGGTCTGAATCGACAGCTTGAACAGCGACAGATCGATATCACCGCCCTTGAGGCCCGGAACCTTGAGTACCGCGGCAAAACCGACGAAGAACACGAACAGCAAAATCAGCTGATAAATCGGCAGCATCACGGCATTGCGGCGGAAGATGCGCTCGTTCTTGGCGGTATAGAGCGAGCCGAACGTATGCGGCCACATGAAGAACCCCAGCGAGGTCAGCAGCACGGTCGACTGGAACCATACGACGCTGGTGCCCTTGTCGGAGAATTTCAGGAAGCCCGGCTTGGCCTGGTCGACCGCCTGGAACATCGAGCCCAGACTGCCGTAGTAATGCACCGGCAAGTAGATGCCCAGGAAAATGACCATCACCAGAATCAGCGTGTCCTTGACCACGGCGTTCCACGCCGAGCCACGCACGCCCGAGGCCATCACATAGGCGGCAACCACCACCGCGCCGATCCAGATCGCCGGGGTCGACGAGATGGAGCCGTACGAAGCGGTCTCCACGATGATGCCCAGCCCCTTGAACTGCAATACCAGATAGGGGATCAGCGCAATGACGCCGACGATCGCCACCAGCACGCCGAGCGCCGGGCTGTTGTATTTGCGGGCGAAGTAGTGCGGCTGGGAAACCAGGCTCTCGCGTTTTGCAAAACGCCAGATCGGCGGCAGCAGCCAGTACGAAAGAATGTAGGCCAGTGCGCCATAAGCCAGAATGTAGAACACCGCCGCGCCCTTGCCGTAGGCAAAGCCGCTGCCACCCAGGAACGTGAAGGTCGTATAGATTTCCCCGGCCATGAGCAGGAACACGAAAGCGGTGCCAAAACTGCGGCCGCCCACGGTCCATTGCTCCAGGTTCATGTCCCGCCCCCGGCGCGCGCGCACGCCGAGAAACAGGGCGAACAGGGTCACCAATAAAATAATGAGCAGAGCGCTATTCATCAATTCGTCTCCGAGTTGCCATTCTCACTGCGATTGGCCGGATCGTTGGCGTAAATGATCGCCATGATGACCGCCGTCAGAACAATCCACATCACCAGCCATGCCAGCAGCAGCGGCATGCCCAGCACCAGAGGCTCGACCTGATTGACAAATGCAGTTCCAATTAGGATGCCTATGAAAGGCAGTACAGCAAGCCAGCGTATCGACATATCAAATATCCTTCTCGAAAGGTGAAGCGCGACACCATGAAGGGAAAAGCTGTGCGTTACTGTATGCTGAATCATGGCGATGGCGTCATCCGCGTTAACCATGATGCTTAACATCATAAATTCGATATAGAGGCCGCTGGCCGTCATGCGCGGTTCGCCACGCACCGGCGCCCGGTGCTGCTCGCGGCCCGCCGGGCCACGCCGGCCGGGGCCTTGCGAGGAGGCCACGCAAGGCGCGAAGACCCGGTCGTCCGGGACGAAATTCCGCTCGGACTGCGAGCGATATCGTCGTTTAGAGTGTTTCTCCAATGACGATCGGATCGTTCAATGAAACACGCGGGGTTGCCATGCGCCGCGTTCCGTCTCGTCGATCGGCGCACCGCATTGGCCAGACGCGGCAAAGATGCTTACACTGGCGAGCTTCGAGCGTGCCAGTGCAGCGCGGTCGTCATACTTCGGGGAAATTATTCGTGCGAATCTTGCTTCATTCGATGGGTGCGGTGGCACTGCTCATCTCGTGTCAGGCCCAGGCGCAGGTCGGGCTGGCCGGCAGCGCGCATCTGGGCACCCATTCGTCGATGGGCTTTGGCCTAACCGCCGGGCAATTCGGCGACTCGGGAATGCGCGGCAACAGCGCAAGCGGCCAGGGCGGCCTCGAAACGCGCTTTGCCAGCGAACTCGATCCATCGCCGATACACACGGCGCCAGAGCGGCGGCACGCGGGCGGCTCGCAGCACGTGCGCGTGCCTGCGGCGCACAAGCCGCGTCACCCTGGGCCGCGACACGACGCCTATTCCGCGCCCGCGACCGTCAAGTGAGGCGCGCGCCGGGCGCGTCGATGCAAGCCGAGCGTCAGGCATGCGCCCAGCGCCGCGCAAAGCGCGGCAAACAGAAACACCTGGGCATAGCCAAACTGGCTGACCACGAGCCCAGCGACCGGTCCGGTCACGCCGAGCGACAAATCGAGAAATACCGAGTATGCACCCAGCGCCGCGCCACGGCTGTGCGACGGCACGAGCCCGACCGCCTCGACGCCCAGCGCCGGGAACACCAGCGAGAAGCCTGCGCCGGAGAGCGCCGCGCCCAGCAGCGCGACGGACGGATCGGGCGCCAGCCACAGCAGGCCCAGCCCGAGCAGTTCGACGCAGAACGAGACGATGCCGACCCGGAAGCCGCCGAAGCGCTTGATGCTATTGGCACCCAGCAGGCGCACACCGGCAAAGCAGGTGCCGAACACGGTGAGCGTCAGGGCCGCATCGGGCCAGTGGCGACTGGCATAAAACAACGTGACGAAGGTCGCGATGGCGCCAAAGCCGACCGAGCCGAGCGCCAGTCCAAGGCCATGCGGCAGAACCCTTCCGAGCACCGCCCGGAACGCGAGCTTCTCGCCATGCACGATGGCCGTGGCGCGCTTGAGTTGAGCCAGACCGAACCCGGCCAGCGCCAGGCCAATGACCACCACGCCGATCGCCGAGAAGCCGTAGGCGCGCTCCAGCGCTACCCCGACCGGCGCGCCGACCGCGAGTGCGCCGTAGGTTGCCACGCCGTTCCAGGAAATCACGCGGGCCGTGTGGGTCGCGCCCACCTGGCCGATGCCCCAGGTAATCGCTCCGGTACCGACAAAACTCTCGCCACAGCCCAGCGCCAGACGGCTTGCCAGCAGCGCCAGCAGGCTCAAGCCAGGCATGTGCTGCCACAGCGCCGAGACGAACAGCAACGCGCCGCTCACGCCGCACGCCAGCAAGCCGTATAGCACCGTCTGCTTGGGCCCGACCGTGTCGGCCGTACGCCCCGCGTGCGGCCGGCTCAGCAAGGTCGCCAGATATTGCACGCTGATTGCCAGCCCCGCGACCACCGAGCTGTACCCCAGGTCCAGATGCACATACGACGGCAGGATCGCCAGCGGAATGCCGATCGCCAGGTAGCACAAGAAGGTGAAGAAGACCGTGGAAACGATTTGTCCCATGACGGCGGTGTTCGACACCAGGGGCGCGTGCTGCGCGGCATGAGGAAGGCAGGATTCTTTTGACATGCGTGGGGAGCGGGATGGCAACGGCACGGAAAAAAGCCGGCGCTGCGGCTATGTCGTCGCAGCGCCGGATATTAGGGTTTTCCCGGATGATACGCCAGATTGAATTTTTGTGCAGCGCCGCATATTTATTGCGGCTCTGGTTTCGACTCACGCCTGCTCAATCCGCTATTCCGCATGAAGTCCCGCCAGTGCCGCCTCGCCGGGGCCGGCCGATTCCGGCGTCAGCAAGGCCCAGCGCAGCCACTGCGCGCGCAGCGCCACCACCAGCAGGAACGCGCAACCGGCCAGCGCGCCGAAGATGGCGAAACCCATTTGGTAACTGCCGGTGCTCTCCTTGGCGATACCCATGATCACCGGCAGATAAAAGCCGCCAATCCCGCCGGCCGCGCCGATGATGCCCGACATCAGGCCGGTCTTGCCGTGCCAGCGATGCGGCACCAACTGAAACGTGGCGCCGTTACCGAGGCCGAAGCCGCAATACAGCGCCAGCAGCAAGGCAATGCCGCCGCTCAGCGGCGGCATCCAGACGGCAAATGCGACATCGCCGAGCGAGATCAGCGCCAGCAGCATGAGCAGCGCGCGCACGCCCGAGACGCGATCGGCCACCCAGCCGCCGAGCGGGCGGACCATTGCGCCGGTAAAGGCCAGCAGCGCCATGAACAAGCCCGCCTCGACTTTCGGCATCTGATATAGATTGGTCAGCAACAGCGTCACATACGAAGACATGCCGACGAACCCGCCGAAGGTGATGCTGTAGATCAGCATGATCACCCAGGTATCGCGCTCGGCCAGCACGGTGCGGTATTTCGACGGCAGCACCGCGATCGCCAGCAGCGCGCCCAGCACCGGCAGCAGCAGCACGCCGGTCCTGCCCTGGCCGAACAGCCCTGCGGGCACCGCCTGCACCAGCAACATCAACCCCACCAGGTTCAGTACGAAGCCGCTGAACGCACGCACCGTGCTGCCGCTTTTCGGCGCACGGTCGCGTGCCCACAGGAACACCGCGACGGCGGCCACGCCCAGCAGCATCACCGCAGCGCCCGCGGCCTTCTGCCAGCCAAAGTGTGCCGCCAGTCCGGGGAATAAAAACCCATCGAGCACCGCACCGATATTGCCCGCGGCGGCCAGGCCCAGCACCAGCCCCTGAACGCGCGGCGGATAATTGCTGCCGGCAATCGGCAGCGCGATAGCGAAGCTGGCACCGCCCACGCCGAGAAATACGCCCAGCACCAGCAGCAACGAATATGACGGCACGCCGGGCAGCAGCGGCAACACAACGGCCGGCAGCGCCGAGAGCAGGATCCCCATCAACGCGATGCGCCGCCCGTCGGCCGATTGATACAAGTTGCCGAGCGTGACGCGCAGAATGGCCGCGGCCAGCACCGGCACGGCGACCAGAAAACCCTGCTGGGCTGGAGTCATCGCAATATCCCTGGCAATGAAAGGCGCCAGCGGACCGTACAGCACCCAGACGGTGAAGCCCGTGTCGAAATAAAGAAAACATGCCAGCAAGGCGCGCCAGTCACCGCTACGCAGCGAAATCAGCAGATTTTTCATTGCACATCTCTCCCAATTGTCAGGTCCTGCGGGAGCACTCAGCAAATTCGATGCCATCGCATGCGCTGCATGCCTGCCTGAGCGCGCAGCGCCCGCACGGGCGGCGGTGCCGGCGCTCGAACGCCCGCTATCGAGCCACATGGGAACGGCACGGATCGCCCCGCCCGGTGCACCGCCTGGGCGCCATCGTGCCCGTCCATGGCCCGATCGCACTGGCAACGTGCGGCTCGTGCGCCGCAATGGTGCCGGCCGGCCGGCGCGCACTGCGCCAGGCAAAGGCTCACACCGTGGCATGCATCTTGCTGAACTCTGCTCAAGCGGTGCGCTGGCGGTGCCGCAATTTCAGGAGCGAGGCTGCAATGCGTAAGATGAAACTGGTGATGGTGGGTAACGGCATGGCGGGTGTGCGCGCCATCGAGGAACTCCTCAAACTGGCCCCGGACATGTACGAGATCACCGTATTCGGCGCCGAGCCGCATCCGAACTACAACCGGATCCTGCTCTCGCCGGTGCTCGCCGGAGAGCAGACTGTCGAGCAGATCGTGCTCAACCCGTTCGAGTGGTATCGCGACAACGGCATCACGCTGCATGCGGGCAAGAAGGTCGCCAGGATCGATCGCGTGCGGCGCCAGGTCAGTACCGACGACGGCATCGTCTGCGACTACGATCGCCTCCTGCTGGCTACCGGCTCCGACCCATTCATTTTGCCGGTGCCGGGTCGCGACCTGGACGGTGTGCTGGCCTATCGTGACATCGCCGACACGCAGGCGATGATCGACGCGAGTTCGCGCTACCGCAGCGCGGTGGTCATCGGCGGCGGGCTGCTCGGTCTTGAAGCAGCCAACGGTCTGGCCGCGCGCGGCATGCAGGTCACGGTGGTGCATCTGGCCGAGTGGCTGCTCGAGCGCCAGCTCGATCGCACCGCCGGCGACCTGCTCAGGCAATCGCTCGAAGCGCGCGGCCTGCACTTCAAACTGGGCGCGCAAACCGCCGCGTTGCTCGGCACCGGGTCCGACGGCGAAACCGGCCGCGTGCGCGCCGTGCGGCTGGCCGGCGGCGAGGAAATCCCCGCCGACCTGGTGGTCATGGCCGTCGGCATTCGCCCCAACACGGCGCTGGCCGAGGCGGCCGGCATTCACTGCCAGCGCGGCATCGTCGTCAACGACACGATGCAGACGTTCGATCCGCGCATCTACGCGGTCGGCGAATGCGTCAGCCATCGCGGCATCGCCTACGGGTTGGTGGCGCCGCTGTTCGAACAGGCCAGGGTGTGCGCCAATCACCTCGCGCATTTCGGCATCGGCCGCTACACCGGCTCGGTCACCTCGACCAAGCTCAAGGTCACCGGTATCGATCTGTTCTCGGCGGGCGATTTCATGGGCAGCCCCGGCGCCGAGGAAATCACGCTGGCAGACCCGCTGGGCGGCGTCTACAAAAAACTGGTGGTCAAGGATGACAAGCTGATCGGCGCCTGCCTGTACGGCGACACGGTCGACAGCGCCTGGTATTTCAAACTGCTGCGCGAAGGTCGCGACATTGCCGAGATTCGCGACACGCTGATGTTCGGCGAAGCGAATCTGGGCGATGCCGGCCACGGCGGCGCCGAGCGCGCGATGCAAATGGCCGACACCGCCGAAGTGTGCGGCTGCAATGGCGTTTGCAAAGGCACCATCGTGCAGGCGATCAAGCAGCAGGGCCTGTTCACGCTCGAAGACGTGCGCAAGCACACCAAAGCCTCGGCCTCGTGCGGCTCGTGCACCGGCCTGGTCGAACAGATCCTGATGAGCACGCTGGGTGGCGATTACTCGGCCGCGCCCAAGCAAAAGGCCTTGTGCGGCTGCACCGACCACACCCATGAGCAAGTGCGGCAGGCCATTCGCGAGCACGAGTTGTTCTCGCTCGAAGCGGCCATGCGCTTTCTCGAATGGCGCACGCCCAACGGTTGCGCGACCTGCCGCCCGGCGCTCAACTATTACCTGATCAGCACCTGGCCGCATCAGGCCAAGGACGATCCGCAGGCGCGTTTCATCAACGAGCGCGCGCACGCCAACATCCAGAAGGACGGCACCTACTCGGTGGTGCCGCGCATGTGGGGCGGCGTGACCACCTCGGCCGAGCTGCGCCGTATCGCCGACGTGGTCGACAAATACCAGGTGCCCGCGGTGAAGGTCACCGGCGGCCAGCGCATCGACCTTCTCGGGGTGAAAAAAGAGGATCTGCCCGCCATCTGGAGCGAGCTCGGCATGCCGTCTGGCCACGCGTATGCGAAGGCGCTGCGCACCGTCAAGACTTGCGTGGGCTCCGAATGGTGCCGCTTCGGCACCCAGGACTCGACCCGCATGGGCCAGGAACTGGAGCGCGCGCTGTGGCGCATGTATGCGCCGCACAAGGTCAAGCTGGCCGTGTCGGGCTGTCCGCGCAATTGCGCCGAGTCGGGCATCAAGGACGTCGGCATCATCGGCGTCGACTCGGGCTGGGAGATCTACGTGGCCGGCAATGGCGGCATCAAGACCGAAGTCGCGCAATTCCTCGTCAAGGTGAAAACCCACGAGGAAGTACTCGAATATGCCGGCGCCTTTTTGCAGCTGTATCGCGAAGAAGGCTGGTATCTCGAGCGCACCGTGCACTACGTCGGCCGGGTCGGACTCGATTATGTGAAGAAGCGCGTGCTCGACGATGCGGCCAACCGGCGCGCGCTGTGGGAGCGCCTGCAGTTCGCGCTGCGCGACGAGCCCGATCCATGGCATCAGCCGGCCGAGGCCGCCGTCGACCTGCGCCAGTTCGAGCCGCTCATGCTGGCTTGACTTCTTATCGGCTGCCGAATTTACCCGAGGATATTGCAATGCTTGACGACAACTGGCTGGCCATTTGCCAAATCGACGACATCCCCGCGCTGGGCGCGCGCTTGCTCAGGCGTGCGAACCATAGCGATATCGCCATCTTCCGCAACGGCGACGACAAAGTGTTCGCGGTACTCGACCGCTGCCCGCACAAGGGCGGCCCGCTCTCGCAAGGCATCGTGCACGGCGAGCGCGTGTCCTGTCCGTTGCACGGCTGGCAAATCGGCCTGGACGACGGCTGCGCACTGGCCCCGGACGCCGGTTGCGTGCCGACCTTCGCGGTGCAGTGCGACCAACGCACCGTATACATGTTGCGCAGCGAGCTATCCCGACCCGAGGCAACGGCAGACACGCAGGCGCTCGCGCTCGGCGCGGCGTGAGGCCAATCGATGCCCGACCGCACGCCCGCCAAACCCGTCGCACGACGCACGCGCTCGACCTGCTGCTATTGCGGGGTCGGTTGCGGCGTACTGATCGACAGCCTGCATCACCCGGACGGTCGCGAAGAGGTCGTCGGCGTCACGGGCGACCCCGACCATCCCGCCAATTTCGGCCGGCTGTGTACCAAGGGCAGCACCTTGCACCTGACTGCCGCGCCGCATCGCTACGCCCAGGTGCGCGCCGCGCATCCGGCACTGCGGCACAACCGTGCCGACGCGCTGGCGCCGGCCGGCTGGGACGACGCGCTCGATCATGTCGCGCAGCGCCTGGCCGACATCGTGCAACGGCACGGGCCCGACGCTGTCGCCTTTTATGTGTCCGGACAACTGCTCACGGAAGACTATTACGTCTTCAACAAGCTCGCCAAAGGCTTGATCGGCACCAACAACATCGACTCGAACTCGCGGCTGTGCATGAGTTCGGCAGTGGCCGGCTATAAAGGCACGTTCGGCGTCGACGCGCCGCCTTGCAGCTACGAAGACGTCGAATTGGCCGGCACGGTTTTCGTCGCCGGGGCCAATCCCGCCTATGCGCATCCGGTGCTATACCGACGACTCGAAGAGGCGCGTGCGCGGCACCCGGGCATGCGCGTGATCGTTGCCGATCCGCGCCGCACCGATACCGCGCAAGGCGCCGACCTGTTTCTGCCGCTGCAGCCCGGCACCGACGTCGTGCTGTTTCACGGCATGCTGCACGTGATGCTGTGGGAAGGACTGATCGACCGCGCCTATATCGATGCGCATACCGAAGGCTTCGATGCGCTGCGCGCCGTCGTGCATGAATTCACGCCCGGCGTAGCCGCGCGACTGTGCGGCCTGAAGGCCGACGACATCGTCACCGCGGCACGCTGGTTTGCCCAAGGCCCGACGCTTTCGCTGTATTGCCAGGGATTGAATCAATCGACCAGCGGCACGGCGAACAATCGTGCGCTGATCAATCTTCATCTGGCCACCGGGCAGATCGGCAAGCCCGGCGCCGGGCCCTTCTCGCTGACCGGCCAGCCCAACGCGATGGGCGGTCGCGAAGTCGGCGCGATGGCCAACCTGCTGTCGGGCCACCGCAATCTCGGCAACCCCGCGCATCGCGCCGAAATCGCCCGCCTGTGGGACGTGCCGAGCGTGCCCATGCAACCCGGCAAAACCGCCGTCGAGATTTTCGACGGGCTGCGCGACGGCACCATCAAGGCCGTTTGGATCGCCTGCACCAACCCCGCGCAATCGCTGCCGTCGCAAACCGCCGTGCGCGCCGCGCTGAGCCGGGCCGAGTTCGTGGTGGTGCAGGAGGCCTATCGCAACACCGCCACGGTGCCCTACGCCGATGTATTGCTGCCGGCCAGCACATGGGGCGAGAAAGAAGGCACGGTCACCAATTCAGAGCGCCGCATCTCGCGCGTGCGAGCGGCGCTGGCGCCGTTTGGCGAGTCCCGCCACGACTGGCGGATCGTGTGCGACGTGGCGCGGCGCCTCGAAGCACGCCTGCGCCCTGGGCAAGCCACGCTGTTTCCATACGATTCGCCCGAGGCGATCTGGCTCGAGCATCGCGCCACCACCATCGGCCGCGATCTCGATATCGGCGGGCTCTCGTACGCGCTGCTCGAGACCGAAGGGCCTCAGCAGTGGCCGTTCCCGGCGGGAGCCGCGCAAGGCCGGCAGCGCCTGTTCAGCCAAGGCCGCTTTCATACCGGAGACGGCCGCGCGCGCTTTGCCGATGTGCCGTACACGCCGCTGGCCGAGGCCATCGATGCGCGCTATCCGTTTTCGCTGAACACCGGGCGCCTGCGCGATCAGTGGCACGGCATGAGCCGTACCGGGTCGCTCGAGCAGTCTTTTGGCCACGCGGCGGAGCCCGCCGTCGACCTGCATCCGCGCGACGTCGAACGGCTCGGCCTGCGAGAAGGCGCGTTCGTCCATCTCACCTCGCGGCGCGGCAGCCAGATCCTGCCGGTGCACGTCACCGACAGCGTGGCGCCCGGGCAAGCCTTCGTGGCAATGCACTGGGGCGAGGAATACGTCTCGGGCGTGGCCGGCCGGCAAGCAGCCTTCGGCGTGAACAGCCTGACGCTGCCCGCGCTCGACCCCCATTCGATGCAGCCGGAGTTGAAGCACTGCGCGCTCAGGATCCTGCCGGCCGAGCTGCCGTGGCAATGGATCGTGTTCGCCTGGTTGCCGGCCGACGAAGTGCTGCTGCGGCAAATGCACTTGCGGCGCTATTTCAAATGCTTCCCTTATGCCAGTTGCGTGCCGTTCGGCCGCCCAGGCGGCACGTACAGCGGGCTATCGTGGAGCGTGGCCGCCTACGAGCGCGCCGACGACGCGCTGCAGCAGGAGATCGAAACCCTGTTTGGATTGGCCGGCGCGCCGCAGGCCAAAGTGCTGAGCTATCGCGATCACCGGCGCGGCACGACGCGGCGCCTGCGCATCGAGGACGGCGTGCTGCAGGCCGTCTCGCTGGCCGGTGACGTCAGCGCGGCGGGCTGGCTGCGCGAAATGCTGGAAAGCGGCCAGACGACTTCCGCGCTGGGACGCCTGCTGCTGTTGCCCAGCCGCACCGCACCGGCCGGCGTGCAGCCGCGCGGCAAGACCGTATGCAACTGCAACGGCGTCACCGAGAGCCAGATCAACGCCTGTCTGGCCGATCGGCAAGGCCCGCCCGAGGCGCGCCTGCGCGCGTTGCAAGACACTCTCAAGTGCGGCACGACGTGCGGCTCCTGCCTGCCGGAATTGCGCCGCATGGTGGCGCCGGCGGTTCAGCACTGATTCAGCGCATCGGCCGAATCACCTCGAGCCGGCCGAGCTGCTCGGCCGCATGGTCGAGGAATGCGCGCAGCTTCGGCGCCATGTGGCGCGCGCTGGGCATCACCAGATGCACCGGCAGCGGCGGCGGTTCATACTCGGCAAGCAGGCGCACCAGCGTGCCGGCGGCCAGATCGTCGAGCACCTGATAGGAAAGCACACGGCCGATGCCGCGGTGACTTTTTACGGCCAGCAGCGTCGCGTCGATCGCATTGACCGTCAGGCGCGGCGTGAGCGACACCACCTGCTCGCGCCCGGCATGCCGGAAACGCCACTCCGGCGCCACCGGCCGGCTCGCCGTGTAGACCACTTCATGCGCTGCCAGGTCGCCCGGCGCACTGGGCCGCCCGTGCCGCGCCAGATAGTCGGGGCTGGCCACCCACACGCGCCGGACTTCGCCGACGCGGCGCGCCACCAGGCTGGCGTCGACGAGCGCCCCGATCCGTACCGCCACGTCGAGCCCCTCTTCGATCAAATCCAGATTGGCGTCGCTGAGCACCAGCTCGACCCGCATTGCAGGATATTTGTCGAGGTAGCTGGTCACCACCGGCGTGACGTGGCGCCGCCCGAAAATACGCGGCGCCGTGACACGCAGCCTGCCGTGCAGCGGCGCATCGGCATCTTCGCGCACCGCCGCCTCGTAGTCGGCCAGCAGGCGGCGCGCGTGCTCGGCCAGCCGCGCGCCAGCCTCGGTCGCGCTCAGATGGCGCGTGGAGCGCTCGACCAGGCGCATGCCCACACGCGCTTCAAGCGCCGCCAGCGTGCGCGTGACGGCCGGCGGCGAGCGGCGCAGCCGGCGCCCCGCGGCGGCCAGACTGCCGGTATCGAGGATGGCGATCAATACGCTGAGTTCGTCGAGTCGGTCCATGGAGTGAGCCTTGCATCATTCCGATTATCGGAAGACTGAGTTTCAGTATATCGATATTTACGTTAAATATCGGAATGATTACTCTGTTCTCAAGTCCTCAACGAGCATTGTCCAATCATGTCCGAACCAACCATTACCCTGTACGGCACCCGGCTCTCCGGCCACTCGCACCGCGTCGAATTGATGCTTTCGATACTGGGCCTGCCATATCGCTTCGTCGATGCGCCAGCCGAGGTGCGCCGCAGTGCCGGGTTCCGCGCGCTCAATCCGCTTGGCCAGATCCCGGTGCTCGACGACGGCGGTGTGGTGCTGTGCGACAGCAACGCGATTCTGGTTTATCTGGCCAGGCGCTATGCGCCCGGCAGCCTGTGGTTGCCGGACGATCCCGTGGTGGCGTCACAGGTACAACGCTGGCTGTCGATCGCCGCGGGCGAAATCCGCTTCGGCCCGGGCACCGCCCGCGTGATCCGGCTCTGGGGCGCGCCGGGCGACGATGTCGGCCCGGCGATACGCATCGCCGACAGGCTCATGCCGTTCATGGAGCAGCACCTGAGCGGGCGGCGCTACCTCGCGGCCGCTCACCCCACGCTGGCCGACCTGGCGTGCTACTCGTATATCGCCCATGCGCCGGAGGGCGGCATCGCGCTCACGCCCTACCCCAACATTCGGGCCTGGCTCGCGCAGGTCGAGGCATTGCCGGGGTTCGTCGCCATGCCGGTGAGTGCATCATGAGCCCCGACACAGTGGCGCCTTCGACACTTTTTCATGACGGCGAGTTGCGGGCACAGGAACTGGCCGGGGGCGGCCCGCGCGGCGCGGCCATACGCGAGTTCATGCCCGACCAGCACCGCGCGTTCTTCGCCGCCTTGCCGTTCGTGTTGCTGGGCGCGACCGACGCCGACGGCTGGCCGGTCGCGACGATGCTCGCCGGCGCGCCGGGATTTATCGCCTCGCCCGACCCGCATGCGCTGCACCTCGATCTCGACCCGCAGGCTGCCGATCCGGTCGTCGCCGGCCTCGCTCGGCACGGCCAGGTCGGGCTGCTCGGTATCGACCTCGGCACGCGACGGCGCAACCGGGCCAACGGCACCGTCACGGCGAGCGACCGCCGGCGTCTGGAGATCGCCGTGACGCAGTCGTTCGGCAATTGCCCCCGCTACATTCAGATGCGCGAAATTCACGAGGCGCCGCCGGCCCACATGCCCGCCACGCATTTCACCGCGCTGGATGCGAGGTCGCGCGATCTGATCGCGCTCGCCGATACCTGCTTCGTGGCCACGGCCAGCGGCGCGGGACCGGCGGGCAGCGCGGCCGGAGTGGATATTTCGCATCGGGGCGGACGACCCGGCTTCGTGCGCATCGAGGGCAATACCCTGACGGTGCCCGATTTCAACGGCAACCGCTATTTCAATACGCTTGGCAACCTCGTGCGCGAGCCGCGTGCGGCGATGCTGTTCGTCGATTTCTCGAGCGGCGATCTGCTGCAGCTGCAAGGCACCACCGAGATCGTCTGGGACGCCGCCGCACTCGGCGAGTTTGCCGGCGCCGAGCGGTTCTGGCGCTTTCAGGTCGTGCGCGGCTGGTACCGGCCGGGCGCCGTGGCGCTGCGCTGGAGCGGCGGCGCCCTGTCGCCGGCCACCGAGCGCACCGGTGTCTGGAGTTAGTGAAAATTGCGGCTGGGCGTCGCCAGCCGCCCCAGCAGCGGCGACAGGTCGATCAGCCGGCGCGCCACCAGGTGGCGCACCATGTGCTCGCCCTCGCCCGTGCACTGCCAGACGCCATGCACGGCCATCAAGCGGGTGCCGAGCAGCTCCTTGCGCTGGCGCTCGACCAGATCGGGCCAGACGATCACGTTGACGACCCCGGTCTCGTCCTCGAGCGAGACAAAAACCGTGCCCTTGGCGGTGCCGGGCCGCTGCCGCATCGTCACGATGCCGCAGGCGCGGGCGCGCCGGCCATTGGGCAGATCGCGCAGCTCCTGGGCCGATTTGAGCCGCATGGCGCTCAGGCGCGGGCGCAATAGCGCCAGCGGATGACGCCGCAGCGTCAGGCCGGTGCTGGCATAGTCGGCCAGAATCTCCTCGCCCTCGCGCAGCCGCGGCAACGGCACCGGCGCGCCGTCGTCCTGCAGCGTGGACTGTCCCAGCAGCGGCGTGGCCGGCAAATGCGCGGCGACCGCCCATTGCGCCTGACGCCGTCCGCCCAGCAGCGTGGCCAGCGCATCTGCAGCGGCCAGTGCGGCCAGTTCCTGGCGGCTCAGTTGCGCGCGCGCGGCCAGTTCGTCGATATCTCGATAAGGCGCCTGTGCACGCGCCTGCGCGATGCGCCGCGCCGCGTCGGCGGCAAGCCCGGCGACTTGTGCCAGGCCCAAGCGCACGGCAGGCGGCAGGCCGTCGCCGCGCGCTTCGAGCGTGCAGTCCTGGGCGCTGGCAGTCACGTCGACGGCCCGCACCTCGACCTGATGGCGCCGCGCATCCTGTACCAATTGCGAGGCCGAGTAAAAACCCATCGGCTGGCTGTTGAGCAGCGCACAGAGAAAAATGGCCGGCGCGTGCCGCTTGATCCAGGCACTGGCATAGACCAGTTGCGCGAAGCTGGCCGCGTGGCTCTCGGGAAAACCATATTCGCCGAATCCCTCGATCTGGCGGCAAATGGCGTCGGCGAAGGTTCGCTCGTAGCCGTTTTTCAGCATGCCCGAGACGATTTTTTCCTGGAATTTTTCCAGCCCGCCCTTGCGCCGCCAGGCCGCCATCGAGCGGCGCAGATCGTCGGCCTCGCCGGCGGTGAAGTCGGCCGCGATCATGGCGATCTGCATCACCTGCTCCTGGAAGATCGGCACGCCCAGCGTGCGCGCCAACGCGGGCGCCAGGGCGTCCTTGGCGTAGTGAATTTTCTCCGGCGGCTCCTGCCGGCGCTTCAGATAAGGGTGCACCATGCCGCCCTGGATCGGGCCGGGCCGCACGATCGCCACCTGTACCACCAGATCGTAGAACTTGCGGGGCTGCAGGCGCGGCAGCATGCTCATCTGCGCACGCGATTCGACCTGGAACACACCCACGGTATCGGCCTGGCACAGCATCTCGTAAGTGGCCGGATCCTCGCGCGGAATATCGGCCAGATCGAGCCAGCGGCCCTGCCGCTGCCCCAGCATGTCGAGCGCGCGGCGCAAGGCCGAGAGCATGCCGAGCGCCAGCACGTCGACCTTGAGCAGCTTGAGCGCTTCGAGATCGTCCTTGTCCCACTGGATGATGCAGCGCTCGGGCATCGCGGCGTTCTCGATCGGCACCAGCCGCGAGAGCTTGCCGCGCGAGATGACGAAGCCGCCGGTGTGCTGCGACAAATGACGCGGAAACCCGACCAGTTGCTCGACCAGTTCGCACCAGTGCCGCACCGCCGGCGCCTCGGGCGACAGGCCCTGGCGCGCCAGGCGCTGCAGCAGGTCGCGGCGGCCGTCCCACCACTGCTGGCCGGCGCATACCTGATCGACGATCGATGCGTCGATGCCGAGCGCCTTGCCGGTCTCGCGCAAGGCACTGCGCGTGCGATAGGTGGTCACGGCCGCGGCCAGCGCGGCGCGTTGCCGCCCGTATTTGCCATAGATGTATTGAATGACTTCCTCGCGCCGCTGGTGCTCGAAATCGACGTCGATATCGGGCGGCTCGTTACGTTCGCGCGACAGGAAGCGGCCGAACAGCAACTGGCTTTGCGCCGGATCGACCGCCGTGATGCCCAGGCAGTAGCACACCGCCGAATTGGCGGCCGAGCCGCGGCCCTGGCACAGGATCTTTCGCTCCCGGGCGAATTTGACGATGTCGTAGACCGTCAGGAAATACGGCTCGTAGGCCAGCTCGGCGATCAGCGCCAGTTCGTCGGCGAGCTGTTTGCTCACGGTCTCGGGCACGCCCTGCGGATACCGCCGCCGCGCGCCGGCCAGGGTTTCCTGGCGCAGATAATCGGCCGGCGTCAAGCCGGCCGGCACCAGTTCATCGGGGTATTCGTAGCGCAGTTCTTCGAGATTGAAAGTGCAGCGCCCGGCGATCTCGACGGTAGCCTGCAACGCTTCGGGTGGATAAAGCGCGGCCAGCCGCAGGCGCGCGCGCAGGTGCTGCTCGGCGTTGGGCATCAGCTCGGTGCCGCAGGCATGCACCGGCCGGCCCAGGCGGATGGCGCTCAATGTATCCTGCAGCGGCTTGCGCGAGCGTACATGCATCAGCACGTGTCCGGCGGCGACCAGCGGCACGCCGGTCTCGCGCGCGACCGACGTCAGGCACGCCAGGTGCAGGTCGTCGTCGGGCCGGTGCAGCAGTTCGAGCGCCAGCCACAGGCGCCCCGCGAACAAACGAGCAGCCCAGGCGAGCTGCTCGCGCAGGTGCTCGCGCGCGACGCCGTGGGGCGGCACCAGCAGCACCAGGCAATCCGGCAGTCCGCGCAGATGCTCATAGGGTGGCTGCGGCTCGGCCAGGTCTTGCGGCGTGAGCCGGTAGCCCTCCTGCTTGCGCCCGCGCGTGCGCGCCAGCGTGATGAGTTCCGACAGGTTGCCGTAGCCTTCGCGGTTTTGCGCCAGCACCACCAGATGCGCGGCGGGCGCGCCGTTAGCGTCGACCAGCCGCAATTCGCTGCCGATCAGCAAGTGCAGCCCCTGCCGCAGGGCTTCGCCATGCGCTCGCACCACTCCGGCCAGCGAGCATTCGTCGGTCAGGGCCAGCGCCCGATAGCCCAGCTGTGCCGCGCGCGCGACCAATTCTTCGGGATGCGAAGCACCGCGCAAAAAAGTGAAATTCGACAGGCAATGCAGCTCCGCATAAGCGGGCAGGACAGGCGCGTTCATGCTTCACCCGAACAGCCCGTGCAGATACCAGGCGGCCTGGCCGCGGCTGGTCTGCCGCTCTCGGTACACCCACAGCAGCGCGCCCTGCGCATCGGCGGCGATGAAGTAGTCGCGCAACGCCGCGGC
>JAGXBI010000182.1 GCA_018971155.1 Burkholderiales bacterium | reverse complement strand
GGTGATCTGTTTGACCGGCGTCGCCTGCAAGGGCTGCGCGGCCGGGCCCGCGCCCTCCTGGCGGGGCGCGCGCCGGCGCTCGCCGCGCGGCTGGTTCGCCGCCGGATCGGCCGGCCCTGACGGTCTCGGCCGGCGGGTTTGTGGATTACGCTCATCACTTGGCATGGGCGCGCATTATAATCCCAGGATGAACGCCCAGACCCCAAGCCCCTACGACGGCGACGTCGATGAAACGGCCAGCCACGCCCAGTTCGTGGACTGGCTGCGCTCCGTCGCGCCCTACATCCATGCCTTTCACAACAAGACGTTCGTGGTCGCTTTCGGCGGCGAGCTCGTCAAGGCCGGCGCGCTCGACGCGCTGATCCAGGACATCGCGCTGCTGCACGCGATGGGCATGCGCATCGTGCTGGTGCACGGCTCACGGCCCCAGGTCGAAGAGCAGTTGATGCTGCGCAACGTCGAATCGCATTTTTCGCAGGAAATGCGCATCACCGACCCCGCCGCGCTCGAATGCGCGAAGGAAGCGGCCGGAGAACTCCGCCTGGATATCGAGGCGGCCGCCAGCCAGGGGTTGCCGAATACACCGATGGCTCACGCGCGCATCAGCGTGGTGTCGGGCAATTTCGTCACGGCACGGCCGGTCGGGATTCTCGACGGCGTCGACTTCCAGCACACCGGCATCGTGCGCAAGATCGATGCGGATTCGATTCGCATGTCGCTGAACAACAGCAAGATCGTGCTGCTCTCGCCGCTGGGCTTCTCGCCGACCGGTCATGCATTCAATCTCACGATGGAAGACGTGGCTTCCTCGGCCGCGATCGCCCTCAAAGCGGACAAGCTGATATTCATTACCGAAACGCCGGGCGTGGTCAATGAATACAACGAACTGCAGCGGGAAATGACGCTCGAAGACGCACAGCGCATGCAATCGCAGAACACGCTGAGCGCCGAAGCCGCCTTCTATTTGCGTTATGCCACGCGCGCCTGCCGGGGAGGCGTGCCGCGCGCGCATATCATCCCCTTCACGCTCGACGGCGGCATTCTGCTCGAACTCTTCTCGCACGACGGCGTCGGCACGATGGTCTCGTACGAAAACCTCGAGAGCTTGCGCGAGGCCACCATCGACGACGTCGGCGGCATCCTGCAATTGATCGAGCCGCTCGAGGCCGACGGCACGCTGGTCAAGCGCGGGCGCAATCAGCTCGAGCGCGACATCGACCATTTCTCGGTCATCGAGCACGATGGCCTTCTGTTCGGCTGCGCCGCGCTCTACCCATACCCGAAGGAAAAGATCGGCGAGATGGCGTGCCTGACGGTATCTCCCGACGCACAAGGCACCGGCGATGGCGAACGCCTGCTCAAGCATATAGAGCAACGCGCCCGCGCACGCGGGCTGGAGCGGTTATTCGTTCTCACCACCCGCACCGAGCACTGGTTTCTCAAGCGCGGTTTCGTCAAAGCCGGACTGGACGATTTGCCGGACGACCGGCGCCGTCTATACAACTGGCAGCGCCGCTCTCTGATCCTGATGAAAAAACTCTGACCGCATTGCCGGTCGTCACCATTTTCGAATTCATTACAAGGAGCTGACCATGGCCCGCATCATTCAATGCGCCAAACTTCACAAGGAAGCCGAAGGACTCGATTTTCCGCCGATCCCCGGCGAGCTGGGCAAGCGCATCTACGAAAGTATCTCCAAGGAAGCCTGGCAGGGATGGCTCAAGCAGCAGACCATGCTGATCAACGAAAACCGTCTGAACATGGCCGACGTTCGCGCCCGCCAGTATTTGCTCAAGCAAACCGAGAAATATTTCTTTGGCGAGGGGGCGGACACAGCCGCCGGCTACGTGCCGCCGCAGGGCTGAACGCCGGCCCGGGCACTTGGCCAGCTGGCGCATCACCGCCGGCTGGCGCAATTACAGTTTTTCACACTTTAGGATTCCAACCGCACAGACAGCCGGCCGGAAAATGCGTAAGCTGACAGCATCGAATCAGCGGATAGCGAGGTCAAGCGTGAGGGCACTTGTCGGTGTCGTGCTTTTGAGTATGCTCGGCGGATGCGGGCTCATGGCCGCGCCATGCCGCGTTGCATCGGCCGGCCTCAAGATCATCCCGGTGGTCGGCCACGTGGCTGCGGCCCCCACCGACGCCTGCGCCACCGCCATCGATCCGTAAGGCCGGCCAATGGCGCTGTCGCAAACGCAGGCCCGCCTCGCGCGGGCTTCGTTTTGTCAGGCGCGGTAGGTCGCGCGCTGCACGCCCTGCGGCGTGCCCATCAGGCAGACGTCCGCGCCGCGCCGCGCGAACAGGCCCACCGTAACCACGCCGGGAATCTGATTGATCTGCGTCTCCAGGGCTACAGGGTCCTCGATGCGCAGGCCCGACCAATCGAGAATCACATTACCGTTGTCGGTCAGATACGGCTTGCCGTTAGCCGTGCGTCGCAAGGCCGGTGCGCCGCCCTGAGCCGCCAGGGCTCTCATCACCGCCGCCTGGGCCATCGGAATGACCTCCACCGGTAGCGGAAACGTGCCCAATACCGGCACCAGTTTCGATGCATCGACCACGCAAACGAACTCGCGCGCGATCGACGCGACGATTTTCTCGCGCGTGAGCGCGCCGCCGCCGCCTTTGATCATATGGCCATGCGCATCGATCTCATCCGCGCCGTCGACATACACCGGCAGGCTGTCGATCTCGTTCAGATCCAGCACCGCGATGCCGTGCTGGCGCAGTCGCGCGGTACTCGCTTCGGAACTCGACACGGCGCCGCGATACCGGTCCTTGATCGCCGCCAGCGCGTCGATGAAGCAGTTGGCCGTCGATCCGGTGCCCACGCCGATGACCTCACCGGAGGCAACATGCTGCTGCACGTAATCGGCCGCCGCTTGACCAACCAGCCGCTTGAGTTCATCCTGATTCATAGGGAGATTCGACAAAATTTGATAGAGTCTGAAGTTTACCGGAGCCGCCGAAGCGCCGCTCGTTTTTTACGCGCATCGCCAGCTTGCGCGTTGGGAGATTCCCCCCTCATGAATCAACTGGAACAGCTCAAACAGCACACCACCGTCGTCGCCGACACTGGCGATTTCCAATTATTGCGCGCCTACACGCCGCGAGATGCAACGACCAATCCCTCCCTCATCCTGAAAGCCGTGCAAAAGGAAGAGTACCGGCCGCTGCTCGAACGCACCCTGACCAATCACCGTGGATTGCCCGCGCGCGACATGATCGACCGTCTGCTGATCGCGTTCGGCCTAGAAATTCTCGCGATCGTGCCGGGCCGGGTTTCGACCGAAGTCGACGCGCGCCTGTCCTTCGACATCGAGGCGACGCTTGTCAAGGCGCGCCAGCTCATCCACCTGTATGAGTCGGCCGGCATCTCGCGCGAGCGGGTGCTGATCAAGATCGCCTCGACCTGGGAAGGCATTCGCGCCGCTGAAATCCTGCAGCGCGAAGGCATTCGCTGCAACATGACGCTGCTTTTCTCGCCGGTGCAGGCAGCCGCGTGCGCCGAGGCGCGCGCCCAATTGATCTCGCCGTTCGTTGGCCGCATCTACGACTGGTACAAGCGGGCCGCCGGCCCGCAATGGGACGAGGCCGCAATGGCCGGGGCCAACGATCCGGGCGTACAGTCGGTCGAGCGCATCTATCGCTACTTCAAGCACTTCGACTACCGTACCGAAGTGATGGGCGCGAGCTTTCGCAACACGGGCCAGATTCTCGCGCTGGCAGGCTGCGACCTGCTCACCATCAGTCCGGACCTGCTCGAAAAATTGCAGCAAACGGAAGGGGAAGTCCCCCGCCGCCTGGACCCCGCGTCGGCGCATGAGGCGGCCATGGAGAAACTGGCCACCGACGAGCGCAGTTTCCGCTACCAGCTGAACGACGATGCGATGGCCACGGAGAAGCTCGCCGAGGGCATCCGCATATTCGCCGCCGACGTGATCAAGCTGGAAAAGCTGATCGCCTCACGGCAATGATCCATCGCCGGCGTCCCCGGCTCGCTGCCCAGGGGGCCTAAGGGGCGCGCCGCTGCCGCACCGCTTCATAGAGACATACGGCACTGGCTACCGAGACGTTCAGGCTTTCCACGCTGCCGGCCATCGGGATGCGCATCAGCTCGTCGCAAGTCTCTCGCACCAGCCGGCGCATGCCCTCGCCTTCGGCGCCCATCACCAGCGCAAGCGGACCGGCAAGCTTGGTCTGATACAGATCGTTGGGAGCGTCGTCGGACGTGCCGACCACCCAGATCCCTCGTTCCTGCAGCTCGCGCAGGGTCCGCGTCAAATTGGTCACTGTGATATACGGCACAGTCTCGGCCGCGCCGCTGGCGACCTTCGCGGCCGTGGCATTCAGGCCGACGGCCCGGTCCTTGGGCGCAATCACCGCATGCGCGCCGGCGCCGTCGGCGACCCGCAGACACGCGCCGAGGTTATGCGGATCGGTCACCCCGTCCAGTACCAGCAGCAACGGCGGCCCGGCGATACCGTCGAGCAATTCGGCCAGGTTCAGCGCCAGTGCGACTTCCGCCGCGCGAGCCACCACGCCCTGGTGCCGGGCGCTGCCGGCCAGGCCATGCAAGCGTTGCGCATCGGCGGCGATCAGCCGCACTTTCGCGCTCTCGGCCTGCTGCAGAAAATCCAGCATGCGCCGGTCACGTCGGCTCGCATCGTAATAGATTTCCTCGATACTGGATGCGTCGTGGCGCAAGCGCGCCGTAATGGCATGAAAGCCGAACAGCAATTTAGGGTGACTCATGGAGTTTCCGATACGAAATAAGCCCGCATGATACGCCGCAAGCGCCCGGAGGCGTCCGCGACTCCCGGACGCCATGCCGCATCAATGGCGCATCAGCAGGGCATCAGTGGCGCGTCTTGGCGCGCTTGGACGACGCGCCGTCGCTGCGCTTGGCCGGCGCGCCCCCGCGGCTGCCACCTCGTGCACCACGCTTGGCCGCACCCTGCGCCGCCTTCGCCTTCGACGTTTTTTTCTCGCCGCGCGAGGGCGCCGGCAATGGCCGGATGGTGGCGCCACCGGCCATCTGCTCGTGCTCTGGCACTTCCGCCGCGGGCTTGGTCGCGCCCTTGGCCGATGGCTTGCGGCTGGCTTCCCGCACCAGGCGGAAATCGATCTTGCGCGCATCGAGGTCGACCCGGCTGACCTGGACCCGAACCCGATCGGTCAGGCGATAGCGGATCCCGGTGCGCTCGCCACGCAACTCGTGCTTGACCTCGTCGAACTGAAAATAGTCGGCGCCCAGCTCCGTGACGTGCACCAGACCCTCGATAAAGAGTTCGTCGAGCTGCACGAAAATGCCGAATGACGTCACGGCGCTGACCGTGCCGCCATACTCCTCACCCAGCTTGTCGCGCATGAAGTAGCACTTGAGCCAAGCCTCGACGTCGCGCGAGGCCTCGTCGGCGCGGCGCTCATTGGTCGAGCAATGCAACCCCAACTCTTCCCAGATGGCCTCGCGCTTGTGCGCCTTGGCGGCCGGCTTGCCCTGTTCCTCGTCTTCCTTCTGCAAGCGGCGGGCGGCCGGCGACAAGCTGGTATTGAGCGCTACCGCCGCCGGCACCTGCGGCTGGTACTTGCGCCCGGCCAGCACTGCCTTGATGCCACGATGCGTCAGCAAGTCCGGGTAACGGCGGATCGGACTGGTGAAATGGGCATAGGCCGGATACGCCAGGCCGAAGTGGCCGATATTGTCCGGGCTGTACACCGCCTGCTGCATGGAGCGCAGCAGCATGACCTGCAGCATCGGCGCGTCGGGACGATTCTCGATCTGCGTCATCAGCGTCGCATAATCGCTGGTCTGCGGCGTGTCGCCGCCGCCCAGTGCGAGGCCAAGCGACTTCAGGAAGGTGCGCAGGGTTTGCAGTCGTTCGCCGGACGGACCCTCGTGAATCCGGTACAGGCAATGTTGCTTGTTGCGCTTGAGAAAGTCCGCGGCGCAAACGTTGGCCGCCAGCATGCACTCCTCGATCAGCCGGTGAGCATCGTTACGGGTGCGGGGCAGGATCTGCTCGATCTTGCCTTGCGCATTGCAAACGATATAAGTCTCGGTCGAATCGAACTCGATCGCACCGCGCGTCTGGCGCGCCTTGGCCAGCACCTTGTAAAGCGCGTAAAGATTCTGCAGGTGCGGCAGCAACGCGGCGCGGCGCTGCGCCTCGGGCCCCTTGGTGTTGCCCAGCACCGCGGCAACCTCCGTATAGGTCAGGCGGGCCGCCGAGTGCATCACCGCCGGATAGAACTGATAGGCCTTGATCTCGCCGTTCATGGCCACCGTCGCATCGCACACCAGCACGCAGCGGTCGACCGCCGGGTTCAGCGAACATAGCCCGTTCGACAGTTTTTCGGGCAGCATCGGGATCACCCGACGCGGGAAATACACCGACGTGCTGCGCTCGATCGCATCGATATCCAGCGCATCGCCCGGCGTCACGTAGTGCGACACATCGGCGATCGCCACGATCAGGCGATAGCCGTTGGCGCGCCCTATCTTGCACGGCTCGCAATACACCGCGTCGTCGAAATCGCGCGCGTCCTCACCGTCGATCGTGACCAGCGGCAAATCGCGCAAATCGATGCGATGCCGCAAATCGACCGCGCGCACCTCGTCGGGCAACGCGCCCGCGCTGGCCAGCGCCTGCGGCGAGAACTGATGCGGCACGCCGTACTTGCGCACGGCGATCTCGATCTCCATGCCGGGGTCGTCGATTTCGCCGAGGACTTCCACCACGCGCCCAACCGCCTGGTTATAACGGCTGGGGTAGTCGGTCAGCTCCACGCAGACGACCTGTCCCACTTTGGCCTTGCCTTGCGAGCGCGGCGGAATCAGGATGTCGTGGCCGATGCGCTTGTCCTCCGGTGCCACGATCAGGGTGCCGTTCTCGTTGAGCAGGCGGCCAATCACAGTGGTGTTGGCGCGCTCGGTCACCTCGACGATATGCCCCTCGGGCCGCCCGCGCCGATCGTGACCGGTAATGCGCAACAACACGCGATCGTTGTGCATCACCTTTCTCATCTCGTCGATGGAAAGGTACAGATCGTCGCCGTCATCGTCGCGCACCGCGAAGCCGAAGCCATCGCGATGTCCCACCACCCGGCCAGAAATAAAATTCGACGGATGCGTCAACTGATAATGACCCTGCCGATCGACGCGAACCTGGTCGTCTCGCTCCATCGCCGCCAGCCGCTTGAAGAACCCCTCGCGCTCCTGCCGTTTGATGGCCAGCGCCTCGGCGATGTCGTTCGCACTGAGCGGCACATCGGACGTGCGCAGTACGCCGAGAATCTCTTCACGGCTCGGAATAGGATAGGGAAATTTGCTCAAGGGTTTTTCTGTCGAGAACCGGTTTCTTCCGGCGAAGTGGCGCCCCATGCGCCG
>JAGXBI010000181.1 GCA_018971155.1 Burkholderiales bacterium | reverse complement strand
CTGGCCCGCCTGAACCGGCGTGGCGTGCCGGTGCGCGCGATCCTGGCCGGCACCCTGTTCGGCTATGCGGCGGTCGTCATGTCCTACGTCTCGCCCGACAAGGTGTTCGCCTTTCTGGTGAATTCGTACGGCACCGTGGCGATTTTCGTCTATGTGCTGATCGCCCTGTCGCAATTGCGCCTGCGCGCCCGGCTCGAACGCCAGGCGCCCGAGCGCCTGAAAGTGCGGATGTGGTGCTTTCCGTGGCTGACCTACGTCGCCATCGCCGGCATGCTCGGCATCGTCACCGCGATGGCCTTCATTCCGTCGCAGCGCACGCCGCTGGCGCTCGGCGTGGTAAGCCTGGCGATCCTGCTGGCGGCCTTCGCGCTGCGCTCGATCTGGCGCGGGCCCCGCCTGCCGCAGGGGCAATACGAGACGTAAATTCGGCGTCCGGCGCTCGCCGGTCGCGAATACCCAGCCGGCGCCGCTTGTGCGCCGGCTTTTTTTTGCACCATTCTGGCTCCCACGAAGGCCCCCAACTGGCCCTAACGCATCGGCCGCGCAACTGGTTCAATGACATGCATGGGGTCGCCCGAACCCCGGCATCGAACCAGTATTCCGAGGAGTCACAAATCATGGATCAACAAAACCAAGTCAGCGTCGAGTTCCTGCAAGCCTTCAGCGATGCGTGGAACCGCCACGACCTGGACGGCCTGATGGAATTCATGGCCGACGACTGCATCTTCCAGGCCGCCGGCGGCCCCGAATTATGCGGCAAGACGTTTGCCGGACGCGCGGCGGTACGCGAGGGCTTTGCGCTGGCCTGGCAAACCTTCCCGGATGCGCAGTGGCTCGACGGCGTGCACTTCGTGTGCGGCGATCGCGGCGTGTCGGAGTGGACCTTCACCGGCACCCGCGCCGACGGCACGCGCATCGAGGCGCGCGGCGTCGATATCTTCACGTTCCGCAACGGCAGGATCGCCGTCAAGAATGCGTTCCGCAAGGACCGCCCGCCCGTTTCCGGGGCCGCTCGCTAATCCGGCCGCCGCTAGGAGACAGTCATGGAAACGATCCTGAAACAGGCGAGCGCTACGGGCGACAACGGCGATAACAGCCGTCACGGCAGCCCGACCCAACCGTCGAACAAGTACGATCCGCAGTACGATCCGCTGGTCGCGCCCGATCCGGGGCGCGGGCGCGAATATGCGCCGACCTACTGGGCGGCCACGGCCGGGCCGGCACCCGACGACGACGGCCCGATCACCCACGACATCGATGTCGACGTGGCGATCATCGGCGCCGGTTTCACCGGCCTGGTGACGGCGCTGGAACTGGCGCGCGAATATGGCATCAAGGCCACCGTGCTCGAAGCCAACCGGGTCAGCTGGGGCTGCACCAGCCGTAATGGCGGCCAGGCGCAAAACGCCTCCGGGCGCCTGACGCGCGGCCAGTGGATCGAGCGCTGGGGGCGCGAGACGGCGCTCCGGATGCACGCCGAGATTCTCGACGGCTTCGATTATTTCAAGCACCTGATCAAGAGCGGCAACATCGCCTGCGACCCGCAACCGGGCGGCCACCTGTACATCGCCCACCGGCCGTGGGCGCTGGAGAAACTGCGCGCCCAGTCGAAGGTGTACAACGAAGTCTTCAACTATAAATCGCGCATTCTCAGCGCCGAGGAAGTCAAGCGCCAGTACGTCGGCGACGCCGAGTGCCATGGCGCGATGCACGAGCCGGATGGCATCGGCGTGCATCCGCTCAAGCTGGCCTACGGCTACCTGCGCATGGCGCGCGAGGGGGGCGCGACGGTACATCCGTCCAGCCCCGTGACGCACTGGGAAACGCGCAACGGCATCCACTATCTGACAACCCCCGGCGGGGTGGTGCGCGCCCGCGCGGTTGGCGTGGCCACCGGTGGCTACACCTCGCAAGGGCTGCATCGGCAGTTGCGCAACCGGATCATGCCGATCCTTTCGAATTCGATGGTGACGCGGCCGCTGACCGAGGCGGAGATCGCCGCCTGCAATTTCCGCACCAACGAGGTCATTACCGACACCCGCACGCTGCGCCACTACTACCGCAAGCTGCCCGACAACCGTGTGCAGATCGGCAGCCGCAGCGCGATCACCGGACGCGATGCGCCCAATCCCCGGCACCAGCAATTGCTGATCGACGGCCTGCACCGCAAATTCCCGGCGCTCAAGGGCATCCAGATCGATTATTCCTGGTGGGGCTGGGTCGACGTCAGTCACGACATGATGCCGCGCATCGTGCAGCCCGATCCGAATGAAACCGTGTATTACGCGCTCGGCTATGGCGGCAACGGCGTGATGTATTCGGCCCAGGCCGGCCGGCATATGGCGCAATGGATCGCAGGTCACGGGCGCAAGCTGGATTTGCCGATCTTCACCTCGCCGCTGCCGGGCCACATGTTCGCGCCGTTTCGCCGGCTCGGCCAGCGCATGCTGTTTCACTGGTATCACTTCCGCGACGAACGCGCCTGACGATCCCCGAGCGGCCGGCGCTGCCCGGCCCGGCGGGCGCGCGCTATGGCTGCGCCGGCTGCTGCAGCAACGGCGCGAGCCGTCGCGCCGTCTCCTCCATTTTGGGGATCGACTGCATCAGGTCGCTCAGGCTCAGCCGCGCGGTCGGCGCATGGCACGCCAGCGCGGCGATGGCGTGACCGTCGGCCGCGCGGATCGGCAGCGCCACGGCGACCATGCCGCGCACGAATTCTTCATTGTCCACCCCGATATTGCGCACCGACATGCGGTCTAGCTCCGCCGCCAGCAACCCCGCATCGGTCAGCGTGCGCGGCGTCATGCGCGGCAGCGGCAAGCGTGCCAGCAACTGCTTGCGCTCGAGCGCGGACATCTGCGCGAGAAACAGCTTGCCGCTGGCGGTGCAGTGCAGCGGCACATGGGCGCCCGGCTGCAGTTGTTGGCGCAGCGGCTCGTCGGTTTCGACCCGTTCGACGTAGAGCACGCGGTCGCCGTCGAGCGCCGTGATATTGCAGGTCTCGCCAAGCGCCGCCACCAGGGTGCGCAGCACCGCGCGACACGAGCGCGTGAAGCTGTTGTTGCCAAGCGTGGCCAGCGCCAGGTTGGCCAAGGCCGGCCCCGGCATATAGCCCCGCTCGTTGGGAGCGTGCACGATGAAGCCGCCGGCTTCGAGCGACTCCATCAAACGCAGCAGCGTCGCCTTCGGAATATGCAGGCGAACCGACAACTGCGACAGCGTGAGCGGATGGCCCGCCCCCGCCAGGTGCGCCAGCACCGCCACCGGCCGCAGCGCGCGCGCCTCCTCCGCACCTCCGTCACCGCCGCGCGGGACACCGCGGGCGGCAGCTTCCTCACTCGTCTCCATGTCTGTCTCTTTTGAAACAAAAATAAATGTTTTGATCCACTTTTTTCGATCTTAGCCCAATTTGCTTGATGAGAAATCAATTGCTTCATAAAGTCGAAACAAATCATTCCATTATTAAAACAGGAGCGAGACACCATGAAGCGCGATTACGACTATGTCGTGGTGGGCGCGGGTTCAGCCGGCTGTGTCCTGGCAAACCGCCTGAGCGAAAACGGTAAATACTCGGTCTGCCTGCTCGAGGCCGGCCCGCCCGACCGATATGTGTGGATTCACATCCCGATCGGTTACGGCAAGACGATGTTTCACAAGGTCTACAACTGGGGCTTTTATACCGACCCCGATCCGAACATGCTCGGGCGCCGCCTGTATTGGCCGCGCGGGCGCACGCTGGGCGGCAGCAGCTCGATCAACGGCTTGATCTACATTCGCGGCCAGAGCGCCGATTACGACCGCTGGGCCGCGCAGGGTAACTCGGGCTGGAGCTGGGAGGATTGCCTGCCTTACTTCAAGCGGCTCGAACACAACGACCTCGGCCCCGGCGCCACGCGCGGCACCGACGGTCCGTTGTGGGCAACCAGCATCCCGACCCGCAACGAACTGGTGGAAGCTTTCATCGGCGCGGCCAATAAGCTTGGCGTGCCGCGCGTGGACGACTTCAACACCGGCCATCAGGAAGGCGTCGGCTACTACCAGTTGACGACCCACAACGGCAAGCGCTGCTCGACCGCCGTGGCCTACCTGAAGCCGGCGCGCCAGCGCCCCAACCTGCATGTGGAGACCGATGCACAGGCGACCCGGGTGCTGTTCGAGGGCGCGCGCGCGACCGGCGTGCAATACGTCAAGCACGGACAGCAGTTCGAGGTAAGCGCGCGCCGGGAGGTGATTCTCTCGGCCGGTGCGCTGCAGTCGCCGCAGTTGCTGCAACTCTCGGGCGTCGGCCCGGGCGCGTTGCTGCAGAAGTTCGGCATTCCGGTGGTCAAGGACGCGCCGGGCGTGGGCGAAAATCTTCAGGACCACCTGCAGATCCGCCTGATCTACGAGGTAAGCAAGCCGATCACCACCAACGATCAGCTCAACTCGCTGTGGGGCCAGGCGCGCATCGGCATGCAGTGGCTGTTCTCGCGCAGCGGGCCGCTGGCCGTGGGCATCAACCAGGGCGGCCTGTTTTGCCGCGCGCTGCCGGGCGAGGCCGTCACCCCCGATATTCAGTTCCACTTCGGCACCCTGTCGGCCGATCAGGCCGGCGGCTCGGTGCATCCGTTCTCGGGCTGCACCTACTCCGTGTGCCAGTTGCGCCCGGAATCGCGCGGCACCGTGCGCATCCAGTCGACCGATCCGCTCACGCCGCCGTCGATGCAGCCGAATTACCTGTCGTCCGAACTGGACCGGCGCACGGCCGTGGCCGGCGTGAAATTCGCGCGCCGTGTGGCGCAGGCCGACCCGATGCGCGCGCTGATGAAGCGCGAGCACCGGCCCGGCCACGAAGTGCAAAGCGACGACGAGATTCTGCATTTTTGCAGGGAATACGGCGCGACGATTTTCCACCCCTCGGGCACCGCCAAGATGGGGCCGGCGCACGACCCCATGGCGGTGGTCGACGAACGCCTGCGCGTGCGCGGCGTGGCCGGCCTGCGGGTGGTGGACTGCTCGATCATGCCGACCCTCGTGTCGGGCAACACCAACGTGCCTGTCGTGATGGTGGCCGAGAAAGCCTCGGACATGATCCTGACCGATGCCGTCGCCGCGCGCGAGGCGCTCGCTGCCTGAGACCGTTTTTTTTGCAGTACGTACGACCAGTTGTATCTCATCAGAAAAAAAGCGCCGGGAGGAGACGTCGACGGCGCGTATCAACCGCCATCCGGCGGCAACCATCAACGGAGACATTATGGCAAACGATAGCATCGCAATACGCCGCGTCGCGCTCGCCAGCGTGATCGGCGCGACCATCGAGTGGTACGACTTTTTCCTGTATGGCGTGATCGCCGGCATCGTCCTCAACAAGCTGTATTTCCCGGGTCACGACCAGGTGGTCTCGACCATGCTGGCCTATACGACCTTTGCGGTCGGCTTTGTGGCGCGCCCGCTCGGCGGCGTGATCTTCGGCCACTTCGGCGACCGGATCGGCCGCAAGAGCATGCTGGTGCTGACGCTGCTCATCATGGGGGTGTCGACGGTGCTCGTCGGGCTGGTGCCGACCTATAGCCAGATCGGCCTGTGGGCACCCACCTTGCTGTTGCTGCTGCGCGTGTTCCAGGGCATCGGCCTGGGCGGCGAATGGGGCGGCGCGGTACTGATGACCTATGAATATGCGCCGCCCAACAAGCGCGGCTTTTATGCCAGCCTGCCGCAGATCGGTTTGTCGATCGGCCTGTGCCTGGCTGCCGGCGTGGTTGCGCTGCTGTCGAAGACGCTGACCAACGAGCAGTTCCTGGCGTGGGGCTGGCGCGCGGCATTCCTGCTCTCGGCGGTGCTGGTGTTCGTCGGCATGTGGATCCGGCTGCGCGTGATGGAGACGCCCGAATTCGCCTCGCTCAAAAGCCGCCATGCGCAGGCCAAGGTGCCGTTCCTGGAAATGCTCAAGCACTTCCCCAAGAACGTCATGCTCGGCATGGGCGCGCGCTACATCGACGGGGTGTTCTTCAATGTGTTCGGTGTGTTCATCATCAGCTACCTGACCCAGCAGATCCATATCGACCGCACCGACGCGCTGATGAGCGTGATGGCCTCGGCGCTGGTGATGTGCCCGTTCATTCCGATTTTCGGTCGCCTGTCGGACAAGATCGGCCGCGCCCGCGTGTACTTCTGGGGCTCCCTGATCACCGGGCTGTCGTCGTTCCCGGCGTTCTGGCTGATCCTGACGCACTCGACCAATTTGCCGGTGATCTGGCTGTCGGTCGTGGTGCCGTTCGGGATTTTCTATGCGGCGGTGTATGGCCCAGAGGCAGCGCTGTTTGCCGAGCTGTTCGACGCCCGCGTGCGCTATACCGGCATTTCGTTCGTCTACCAGTTCTCGGGCATTTTCGCCAGCGGCCTGACGCCGATCATCGCCACCGCGCTGATCAAGGTCGGCGGCGGCCAACCGTGGCTGATCTGCGCCTACGTGCTGTTCGCCGCGCTGGTCTCGGCCGTGTCGGCCGCCGCCATCGGCAAGCGCGCACCGGCCTATGCCTACGGGACGTAAGCAGCATCCGCCCATAACCGCCGCGGCCGCCAGGCGTAATGCCTGCGCGGCCGCGGCGGTTTTCTGCTTTGTGGCGGGCGCGCCGCGGGTCAGTCGTGGAAAGTTTTAGAGATATCGAGCGCGGCCTGGCGCAACTCCGGCACGTAATTCAGCAAGCTGTCGATGCTGGCGCGACCGAGCGGGGCCTGCACGGCGATGGCCGCGCAGGCGCGGTTGCGATCGAGCATGACGGGCACGGCAATGGCGATCAGGCCCTGCAAATGCTCCTGATCGTTGATGCCGATGCGGCGCTTGCGCGTGAGCGCGAGCTCTTCGCGCAACGCGTCGAGGTCGGTGATGGTGTTCTCCGCTTGCGCGCGCAGCGGCAGCGAGGCAATCAGGCGCTCGCGCCGCATCTTGGGCAGCAGGCTGAGCAACAGTTTTCCGCTGGACGTGCAATGCAGCGGCACGTGCGAGCCCGGCTGCAGATGCATGCGCAGCGGCCACTGGGTTTCGACCCGATCGAGGTAGACAATATCGTCGCCGCTCAGGATGGTCAGGTTGCAGGTCTCGCCGATGCGGTCGACCAGATGCTTGAGGATGGCGTGCCGCGCCGCGGCGGGCCCCGAGTTCATCAGCACGCTGATCGCCATTTGCCGCACCCGCGCCGAGCATTCGTAATAGCGCCCGCCGGTACCGCGGGTGACGAGCCACGCGCTCTCGAGTTGCTTGAGAATGCGGTGCACGGTTTGCTTGGGCAATTCGATACGGCTGACGATATCGGTCAGCGCAAGCGGCTTGTCGGCCTCGGCAAGAATCTCGAGGATGCGGAAAGCGCGCAGCGCGGCGGCATTGGACTGGTTTGAGCTCATGGCATCAAATTTAGTGGTTATTGGGACTCGATTCGTCCCGATAAATGCACTTTAGTATGCTTCCTGCATAAAAAAATATAAAAACGCGCAAATTGGGACAGATCAG
>JAGXBI010000180.1 GCA_018971155.1 Burkholderiales bacterium | reverse complement strand
CGGCGGGCCCACCACCGGGGCGACGATGCCCGGCCAGGTAATGGTCGCGATGGCCTGCATCAAGCGACTCTTGTCGGTAATGCGCACGACGATGAGACGCCCGACCGGCACCATCATCGCCCCGCCGATGCCCTGCAGCACGCGGGCCGCAGTGAATTGCAGCACGCTGTTCGACATTCCGCACAGCACCGAGGAAAGCGTGAATCCCACGATCGCGGCGGCAAACACCGTGCGCGAGCCATAGCGATCGGCCACCCAGCCGCTGATCGGGATGAAAATCGCCAGGGCAAGCATATAGGCGGTCATGCCCAGGCTGAGCGCATTCGGGCCGACGCCGAACGAGCGCGCCATCTGCGGCAAGGCGGTGGCGATCACCGTGGTGTCGAGGTACTCCATGAAAAATGTCGCCGCGACGATATACGGCAACCAGTGGATGCGTCTGGCCGACAAAGGAGCGTTCATGCGGCGGAGCTCCTCGCCGAGCGCACGTGCTGCAGGCGCTGATAGAGCAGTGCACACAGCGTGACGATCACCGGCCAGATCAGGTACCAGCCGGTCATGATCAGCAGGGCCGCGTCGGCCACCAGCGCCACCAGCGCACAACGGTGCGCCCAACTGCCACGTTCGAGCAGACGCAGTGCGGCGGCCGTGCCGAGCGCGTAGACCGTGACGAACGAGCCGGTGGTCAGCAAGACCAACGGTTTGGCGCCGACGTTGGCCAGCGCCGTCGCCGCGAGCGCTCCGATCGACAGACAGGCGATCACCGCCAGGCTGCGACGCGGCACTTGGCCGGCGCTACTGCCCTCGGCCAGCCACGCCGGCAGCGCGCCATCGCGACCGAGCGCCGCCCCCAGCTTGGCGGCCCCGGCAAAATACGCATTCATGGTGCCGAGCGTGAGCAGCAGCGCGGCGGCCGCCGCCAGTACCTGAACCTTGCCGCCGACGCCAATCGCCAGCAACTCGGCCAACGGCGCGCGCGTGGTGCCCGCCGCGCTGCCCAACACCAGGATCGTGGCACCGGCCACCGCCAGATAGAGCAGTCCGACCACCACCACCGCGATAGCGGCCGCGCGCGGCATGTCGCGTGCCGGCTGCTGGAATTCGGCGGCCAGGTGCGTGATCGCTTCCCATCCGGCGAAGCTCCAGACCAGCAAGGCGGCCGCCGAGCCAACCGCCAGCCAGCCGTGCGGTGCGAACGGATGCAGGTTGCGAGTGTCGGCGTGCGGCGCCGAGAAGAGTACCGCCGCCAGCAGCAGGGCCACCAGCAGCGCCGCCAGCAGCAGTTGCAGCTTGCCCGAGATGGTGACGCCGAACGCATTGATCAGCACCACCAGCGCGATCATCGCCGCCGCTGTGACGATCACGGTATGCGTGCCGCCGCCGATGGCGGCCGCCACATACGCGCCGGCAAAGGTCGCTGCGGCAGGTGCACCCGCCGGAATCGCGAAAAAGAAACACCAGCCGACGACTGCCGCTGCGCGCGGGCCGAAGGCGCGGCGCACGTAAGTGGAGACTCCGCCGGCATCGGGATAGCGCGAGCCGAGCGCGGCGAAGGTCGCGGCCAGCGGCACCGACAGCAACACCAGCGCGAGCCAGGCCAGCAGCGATGCCGGCCCGGCGGCCTGCGCCGCCAGCGCGGGCACCGCGATGACGCCGGTGCCGAGCACCGCACCGATATATAGGGCGGCGCCCTGCAGCACGGTCAGGCGTCCGCCGCCGTGGAAATGGATTTCAGAGTGGTCAGGCTGTGCCATGAAAAACGCTCGATGGTGCGGTGCCGCATCGCGATGCGCAGAAGCATCGCTCTGCGAATCATTTGGTACGGATTATCCTCGGCACGCGGCGAATGGCAGATCGTAGCGCAATTTGCCGATGGATGCCGGCCCTCGTCCGGACCCAGCGCGCGATGGGCACGGGCGCTTCGGCAAATCGCCGAAATCCGGACGGCGATGGTTGCGCCGGTCGTCATCGACCGGCCCGGCTTCAAGATGTCGGGAAGGCCGGAGCATCGCACGGCTCGACAGCTCGACGGGTCACCTGATGCACGCGCCGAGTGAAAAAAACGGTGCATTTGTCCACACGCGCGCTGCGTCCGCCAATCACGTGAAATGGCAGATTTCGTCGTATTACGTTGATTGAAGACGGGCTTCCCTCTGCGGAAAATGAAACCTGTTTTCCATGGAGGTCCATCATGACTTTGAATGTTGCCGGGATTGCCGTCCCCGATAGCCAACTGGCCCGCGAGATTACCGAACTCGTCAGAGATACCGCCTCGCCCCTGTTGTTTCATCACTCCAGCCGCGTGTATTACTTCGCCGCGCTGGCCGGCTTGCGTCGCGGCCTGAGATTCGACCCGGAGTTGCTCTATTGCGGGTGCATGTTCCACGATATGGGGCTGACACATCGGCACAGCAGCGCATGCGAGCGCTTCGAAGTGGACGGCGCGAACGCCGCCCGGGATTTCCTGCAACGCCACCGCATTCATCAGCAGGACATCGATACGGTGTGGACCGCGATCGCGCTGCACACCACGCCGGGCATTCCGCAGCACATGCATCCCGTGGTCGCTTTAGTGACCGCGGGGGTGGAAATGGATGTCCTGGGTTTGGCGTATCAGGAATACAGCGATGCCGAGCGCGAGGCGGTGGTGCGCGCACATCCGCGCCCGCCGCACTTCAAGGAGGACATCATTCAGGCCTTCTACGACGGGATCAGGCACAAGCCGGAATCAACTTTCGGCAACGTCAAGGCGGATGTGCTGGCTGACAAGGATCCGCATTTCCACGCTGGAAATTTCTGCAGCGTTATTCGCTCGTAGGCGTGGCAGGGGTAATTCGCGAGGGCGCAGGGTTCGGCCTTCGCGCGCCGCCCGAGGTGGCATGAAAAGTCGTCATGCGTCCTATACTGCCCAATCGTGAGTGGCACGAACCGACTTGGAGGTCTCTCGGAAAATGGCAAAAACCGTCGCGATCCTCGCTTTGCCGGGTGTCCAACTGTTGGACGTTTCGGGGCCGCTGGACGTGTTTGCCCAAGCGAACATCGAGGCCTGCCGGAGATTCTACGAACTACGGGTCGTTGCCTGCGAATCGGGGCCGATCCGCAGCTCATCCGGCGTGCGGCTATTGCCAGACGCAATAGCGGGGCAAAGCGATGAGCGCCTGGACACGGTGCTGGTGGCTGGCGCGCCCAGCGCCGACCGGCTCGTGTTGCCGGTTGGCGTACTGGCCTGGCTGAGGGACAGCGCCAGGCGCGCCCGTCGCTATGGTTCGGTTTGCACGGGCGCCTTCGTGCTGGCGGCGGCGGGGCTGCTCGATGGTCGCCGTGTCACCACCCATTGGGCGGCGGCCGAGGCCCTGGCCCGCGCCCATCCGTCGGTCACCATCGACGAGGATGCGCTCTACGTGCGTGATGGCAAACTGCGCACGGCCGCAGGTGTAACGGCGGGACTCGATCTGGCGTTGGCCCTGGTCGAGGAAGACTTGGGGCGCGAGCTCGCCAGACGCGTCGCCGCTCAATTGGTGATGTTCTTCAAGCGGCCCGGCGGGCAACTGCAATTCAGCCGCAAGGGGCAGACGCGACCGGCCGGCCGCTCGGTGCTGCAGGAGGTCCAGCGCTGGGTTGCCGCCCACCCGGAATTGGTGCATACGGTCGCCAGTCTGGCGCAGCATGCCGGCCTGAGCCCTCGCCACTTTGCGCGGTTGTTTCACGCCGAGGTCGGCATGACCCCTGCGGCATGGGTCGAGGCTGCGCGCATCGCAGCCGCTCGCTCCCTGCTCGAGGACGGACACGACACGCCGAAACAGGTCGCCGCCAAGTGCGGCTTTGCCAGTGTCGACACGCTGCGACGGAGCTTCACCAAGCATGTCGGTGTCACACCGGCGGCATATCGCAAGTGCCAGACCGTGCCAACGAACTAGCGCGTGCGGCGCCCGCGACCGGGCGCGGTGGTGCTGCGGGCGCCAGATCATCGGACCTTCACCGCTGTCGACTCGCCGCCGCGCCGCCTGTCCCTGCCGGCGCAAAGGCTCTCGCATTGACCCCACCCCCACGCGATGCGAGAATCGCTTCCAGTACAAAACAACGAAATATCAAGGAGACTGGATGAGCCCCCTGCGTCGTTTCTCGCTTGCCTGCCTGCTGCCCGTGCTGCTGGGCGCGAGCGCCCTGAGTGTCGGCACTGCCGGCGCGGCCGAGCCGATCAAGGCCGGTACCATCACCAACAGCCCGCCGATGGTGTCGTATGCGTCGGACGGCACGACCTTGCAAGGGGTCATCGTCGATCTGGCAGCCGCCCTGAGCAAGCAGGTCGGGCGGCCCATCGAACTGACGGCGATTCCGTTCAGCGGCCTGCTGCCGGCCATGGAGGCCAAGCGCATCGACATCACGTTTACCGTGATGAACGATACGCCGGAGCGCGAGCAGCGTCTCGATTTTGTCGATTTCTTCAATTTGGGCACCAAGCTGCTGGTCAGAAAAGGCAATCCCGATCACGTGACGGACCTGGCGAGCCTGTGCGGCAAGACCGTGTCGACGGTGCAGGGCTCGACCCAGGTGCAACTGGTGGATCAGGCCAATGCCCAATGCAAGGCGCACGGCAAACCGCTGATCACCAATTTGCAGTATGCGCAGCCGTCCGATGCGCGCCTGCAGGTGCAAACCGGCCACGTGGCGACCTTTTTCGGTAATTCGCCGGTGATGGTCTATCTGGCCAAGACGGCGGGCGGGGGCAAGGTTTTCGACGTGGTGCAGGGACAGGAGTATCAACCCGTGCCGCTCGGCATCGGCGTGGCGAAATCCGACGCGGCCCTGCGCGATGCGCTGCAAAAGGGGCTCGACACCCTGATCAGGAACGGCACCTACCTGAGCATCCTGAAGAAGTACGGTGTCGAGGGCGGTGCGGTGAAATCGGCCACCATCAACGGCGGGCATAATCTTGCGATGTAGTAGCCGGGGCGATGCCGGGCAGGGGTTGATCCGATGAAGCAGGCAAGGCGCCCCGCCTCGACGGCCGGTGGCACGCAAACCGGCGGGCATCCCGACGATGCGCTGCGGGTGGTGCCGCTGCGCCATCCATGGCGCCGCGCGAGCAGCGTGCTGGTGTTTGCGATGCTGGCGTGGCTGGCATGGTCGATCGGCACCAATCCGAAGATCGATCATGCGGCGATCGCCAGGTATCAGTTCGCGCCGGCAATCCTGACGGGCCTTGCGGTGACCGTCGAACTGGCGCTGCTCGCCGAGGTCATCGGCGTGCTGCTGGGTACCGTGCTGGCGGTGATGCGCCTGTCGCCCAGCCCGGTGCTGCGGCTGAGCAGCGGCTTCTACTCGTGGCTGCTGCGCGGCACGCCGCTGCTGGTGCAGATTCTGCTGTGGGGCAATCTGGCGCTGCTGTTCGAGCATATCGGGCCGTTCAGCACGAATGCGATCCTCACGCCGTTCGTGGCCTCGGTGGTCGCGCTGGGCCTGAACGAAGCGGCTTACATGTCGGAGGTGGTGCGCGCCGGCATCATCAGTGTCGACCAGGGGCAGCATAGCGCGGCGCAGGCGCTGGGCATGTCGCGCATGATGGCCATGCGCCGCATCATCCTGCCCCAGGCATTGCGCGTGATCATCCCTCCGGCGGCCAACCAGTTCATTTCGCTGCTCAAGGCGACCTCGCTGGTGTCGGTGATCGCCGGCGGCGATTTGCTCACGCAGGCCCAGAATATTTCTTCGGCGAACTTGCGCACCATCGAGTTGATGCTGGTCGCCACGTTCTGGTACCTGGTGCTCACCACCGTGACCAGCGTCGCGCAATTCTTCCTGGAGCGGCGCCTGGGCCGCGCGAGCCATGCCGTCCATGCCTAGCCAAAATGCTCCCGACGCTTCGCCGGCGATGCTGCCCCAACCGATGGTGACAGTGCAGCGCGTGCGCAAGCGCTATGGACACGAAGAGGTGATCAAAGGCGTCGATCTCGAGGTGGCGGCCGGCGAAGTGCTGGCCCTCATCGGTGCGTCCGGCTCCGGCAAGAGCACGCTCCTGCGCTGCATCAATCATTTGGAGCGAATCGACGCGGGCCGTATTTATGTCGATGGCCAGCTCGTCGGTTACCGCGAGCGCGGCGGCCGCCTGCATGAAATGCCGGAGCGTGACGTGTGCCGGCAGCGCGCGCAGATCGGCATGGTGTTCCAGCGCTTCAATTTATTTCCGCACCTGAGCGTGCTGCAAAATGTGATCGAGGCGCCGCTGCAGGTCAAGCGAGAACCCCGCGCGCACGCGGTGGAGCGCGCCATGGCGCTGCTCGATCGGGTTGGGCTTGCGGCCAAGGCGCAGGCTTATCCCGGGCATTTGTCGGGGGGGCAGCAGCAGCGCGTGGCGATCGCCCGGGCGCTGGCGATGCGGCCCAAGCTGATGCTGTTCGACGAGCCGACCTCGGCGCTCGATCCGGAACTGGTCGACGAAGTGCTGGCGGTCATGCGCGGGCTGGCCGACGACGGCATGACGATGATCGTGGTCACCCACGAGATTGCCTTTGCGCGGGACGTGTGCGATCGCGTGGCCTTCATGGCCGACGGTGTCATCCTCGAACAAGGCCCGCCTGCCGAAGTGCTGGCGCGGCCTCGGCACGAGCGAACCCGCACTTTTCTGTCGCGGGTGATCGGCGCGCAGCAGGCGCAGGACTGAGCCGGCGCGAGCATGTCGGCTGCCTTGTGGTTGGCCCTGGGTGAGAAAAGGTTGAGAAGGCGCCCCGGCACGATGCGCGCCTTTTGCGTCTGGATTGACTTCGAGAGACCGTACGATCATGAAAGCACACACGTCTTCCAGTGTTTCGCCGAAGCGCCGGCGAGCGGTCGACACGGCCACGCGTGACACGGGCCTGCCGCGCATCGCAGTGCTCGGAACCGGAGGCACGATCGCATCCTCCGGCGCAAGTGCGACGCAATTGCACGACTACGACGTGACCGCCTCGCTTGGCGAGGTATTGAGCGCCGTGCCGCAACTCGGGGAGATTGCGACGATTTCCGGCGAACAGGTGCTGAATATCCCCAGTCACGATATCGATAATGCGATGCTGCTGAACATCGCCCGGCGGGTGAATGCGGCGCTCGACGACCCCGGGATCGATGGCGTGGTGATCACGCATGGCACCGACACGCTGGAGGAAACGGCCTACTTTCTCAACCTCGTTATCAAGTCGAACAAGCCCGTGGTGCTGGTCGGGGCCATGCGCCCGGCGTCGGCGCTGAGCGCCGACGGGCCGCTCAATCTCTACAACGCGGTGCTGGTGGCAACCTCTGCGGCAGCGCGCGACAAGGGTGTGCTGGTGCTGCTCAACGACCGTATCGTCGCTGCCCGCCATGCGGCGAAGCGGCATACGACCGGAACCGACGCGTTCCGCGCAGCGGAGTATGGCGCGCTCGGCGAAGTCAGCGCCGGCGTGGTCCGTTTCCTTTGTGCGCCGCTGCTCTTGCACACCACGGCTACCGATTTTTCGGTCGGGCAGATCGACGACCTGCCGCTCGTGGACATCATTTACG
>JAGXBI010000477.1 GCA_018971155.1 Burkholderiales bacterium | reverse complement strand
AGTCCACCGAGAATCAACGCCAGCGCGCCGAACGCCCACTTCGGAAAGCCCGGCACCAGCAAGAACGAAAGCAATACCAGCGCGGCAATCACCATGGCGCGCGGATGCGCCGCCACCTGCGCGCCGATCTGCTCGCCGAGGTGGCGCTCGCGCGCGTCACGGGTGGCCACCCGGGTAGTCACGATGCCGGCGGCGATCGACACCAGCAGCGACGGAATCTGCGAGGCCATGCCGTCGCCGACCGTGAGCACCGAATAACGGTGGATGGCACCACCCACGCTCATGTCGTGCATCAGCGTGCCGACCGCGATGCCCGCCACGATGTTGATGAAGGCGATGATGATGCCGGCAATCGCATCGCCCTTGACGAACTTCATCGCGCCGTCCATCGCGCCATGCAATTGCGACTCCTGCTCGAGCATCTCGCGACGGTGCCGCGCTTCGTCCGACGAAATCACTCCGGCGCGCAGATCGGCATCGATGCTCATCTGCTTGCCGGGCATCGCGTCAAGCGAGAATCGCGCGCCGACCTCGGCCACGCGCTCCGAGCCCTTGGCGATCACGATGAACTGCACTACGGCAATGACCAGAAACACCACCCCGCCCACCACCACGTTGCCGCCGACGATCAGGCGCCCGAAGGTATCGATGATGTGACCGGCATTCGCGTGCAACAGAATCAGCTTGCAGGAGGCGATGTTCAGCGAGAGCCGGAACAGCGTGGTGAACAGCAGCAATGCCGGAAACGACGAAAAGCTCACCGCCGAGGGCAGATAGGTCGACACCGTCAACAGCAGGATGCTGGCCGCGAGATTGATCGAAATCAGCGCGTCCATCATCGCGGTCGGCAGCGGCAGCACGAACAGCGCCACGACGGCGGCGACGAACAACGCCAGCACCAGATCGTAATTGCGCGACAGCGAAATCGACAGCACCCACGGCCGCGCCGCCGCGATATCCCACCCTGAGAGCAATTTGCCAGGTCGCATCATCTTGTCGTCGAACCGTTCCTTCACGCCATATCGGTTGGCATCGTGCCGCCGCCGATGGCGGCGCGTACCGGCCCTGGTTGCTCGCGCGCAGCAAGCCGCGCTTTCGCCATGTACGTTTATTCGATGCTATGAGGGAAAGTGTATGAAGGGCGGGATCGCCGCACAATCCGGAGATTCGTAGTTGGCCGCAGCTTTAGTCGCGTCGTTTTTACGAATACTACGTGTGCCTGTAGTTCATCTATCAGATGACAAACGCGTAAATTATATGTACTGCCAATTCTTGTTTTCCCGACTATTTTCGACCCTGCCGGCCGGAACGTCGGGTGGACAGATCGCTCGATTTTCGAGAGAAATTCTCCGCGCATGTGCTGCGGCGTTAAACCATCCGGGAGGTGCTGTCGCCAAGAATGACGCTGACTCAATAAATATCGATCCGGCGACGAGCGAGACCTGCTTCAACCATCATCGGAGACGAGGTTT
>JAGXBI010000179.1 GCA_018971155.1 Burkholderiales bacterium | reverse complement strand
GTCGATCGCACCGATTTCCTGGACGCCGAAACATCCCCGGTAGGTCGCATAAAACGAGCAATACAGCACTGCCGTGAGCAGGATCGAGAACGGCATCAGGATGATGCTGGCGAATTTGCCGATGCCAAGCGCGGTAAACAGCAGCACCATGGCCAGTGGCACGAGCGTGGCGATCGTGCCGGTCAACAAGGCGTAAGTAATAAACGCGCCCCGATTGCGCCAGCATGCCACCCAACTGAAGAACAACGCCTTGATGGGCGGCAGGTCGTGCCAGGCGACCAGCACGGGCGCGAACCAGAACACCATGGCGACGGGAATATAGGCGATCGCGGCGACCAGCATCGCTCCCGACAGATTGGTGGTCTCGAAGACGCTGTCGTCAAGTCGTCCCCCGAACAGCATGAACTTGAAGAGTTCGCCGCCGTCCATGACTGCCGAGACAGCGAACACGAGAGCCACCGCCAGGATATAGCAAACGCCCAGTGCGATCAGCCGCCGCGCGACCGCACGCCCATGCGCCCGAAATCCGGCAATCAGGATGGTAGGGTAGGCCGGCTTGTTCTTGATGACGTCGCGGCAAGCCGCCATGAAACCCACCGACAGGCCGGGGATGAACAGCAGCGGCAGCACCGCGCCCACGAACGGGAGCAGTGAGATGGCCATCATGGCGAACAGGTAGGCGAACAGCAGCGCAAGAAACGTGAGCGGGCTTTTGCGAAAGAGCCAGAGGCCCTGGCGCAGCCACACGTAACCGGTTTTGGGCGAGACTTCTAGCAGTTGCATAGATCGACGAAAAGGGTTATTGCGGCCAGGGCATGGCCGGTGCGCTGATGCGTTGGCGCAGAATTCGCTCGAAATGGCCGGGATCGTGGGGTTTGAGCATTTCCGCCGCGCGCGGCAGGTGGTAATCATACAGGCGCGATAGCCAAAAGCGCAGCGCTCCTGCGCGCAGCATCGCTCGCCAGCACGCGGCCTCGGCCCGACCCAGGGGGCGCACAGCCTGATAAGCCTGCAACAGCGCCACGCACCGCGTGGCGTCGATCTGCCCGGATGCCGGCTCGCTGCACCAATCGTTGACGGTAACGGCGAGGTCGAACAGCCACTTGTCGCAGCCGGCGAAGTAGAAATCGAAGAATCCGCCCAGGCGGTCGGTTGTCCCGGTTTCGGGATCACCGTCGACGAACAGCACGTTGTCGCGGAACAGATCGCAATGGCACGGACCTTGCGGCAGGGCACGGTAGTCGGCCGAGGCAAAGACCTGCTCCTGGTAGTCCATTTCTTCACGCAGCAGCGCACTTTCCTGCTCGCTCAGGAACGGCAGCACCGCCGGCACCGCCTGGCGCCACCATGGCAAGCTGCGCAAGTTCGGCTGAACGTGCGGGTAGTCCTGGCCGGCCAGATGCAAACGCGCCAGCATGTCGCCAACCTGCGCGCAGTGCAGCGCCGTTGGCTGCAGGTGCGAGCGGCCGGCCAATTTGGTGACGATAGCTGCCGGCTTGCCGCACAATTCGCCCAGCAGGTCGCCGCGCTTGTCGGGCACGGGGTCGGGCACCGGAATGCCGTGACCGGCGAGGTGCCGCATCAGGTGGAGATAAAAGGGTAATTGCTCAGCCGTCAGATTCTCGAACAGCGTGAGGACGAACTCGCCCCGTTCGGTGGTGAGAAAGTAGTTGGTGTTTTCGATCCCGGAGGAAATGCCGCGAAAATCCAGAACCTGCCCCAGCGCATAGTTTTGCAGCCAGTTGGTGAGTTGGTCGTGAGTGACGGAAGTAAAGACGGCCATGCAAGCAATGTCGAGGTCAAACAAGCAATCCGAGGCCGGCGCGACGCGCCATGCTGCCCCGGGTGGGTCGCGGCCTGCTGGGCCAGGCCAGCGGAAGGAGCGCGGTCAGAATTTCAATCCGACGGATGGCAGACGCTGATCCTGTGAGTTGTTGTCACGGATCTTGGGCGAGCTGTCCAGCGGTTGGGCCATATGATAGTTGGTGCCGAAGCCGGAGTGAACGTCGATTTCCGGCAGTTTGCCGCGATCGCGGTATTCGGTCACGCTCGTGCCATCCTTGTCCCGGGTATAAAAGCTCGGCTTGCGATCCTGATTCAAGTCGACGGTGGCACGGCTGGTCGCCGCCGCAGTGGCTTGCTGCACCCGTTGCGCTTCTGTGATGTGAGGTTGAGCAAGGGCAGGCAGCGCGGCGACGGCCAACGCGCCGAGGCCGATCGACACAAAGAGCGGTTTCATGTTTTTTCTCCGGGTTTATGCTGAGTATTCTAGCAAATGCAGCGCGGCGAAACCTGCTTCGGCGCCACGTCGGCGCCGGTTCGCGCAGGTATGTTGACGTCGGTTTTCCGCGCCTTCGGGGGCATGGCGCAAGGCGCGGGGCGGGCGGGGGAGCCGTTTACAGGTAGAACATTTTGTCGCTGGCTTGCGGCTCGGCTTCCGTGTGGTCGTCGTAAAAATCGAAAACCGCCCGAAGAATGGCATCGGGATCGTCGAGTACCGTGACGAGATCCAGATCGTGGGGCCCGATCAGGCCCATCGGCAGCATCGTGCTGCGACACCAGTCGAGCAGGCCTTGCCAGAATTCGCTGCCCACCAGGATGATTGGCACGTGCCGCGATTTTTGCGTTTGAATCAGCGTCATCACTTCCGAGAGCTCGTCGAGCGTGCCAAAGCCGCCGGGCATGATGATGAAGGCATCCGAATTCTTGACGAAGGTGACCTTGCGTGTGAAAAAGTGGCGAAAACGCAGGGAAATGTCCTGGTATTGGTTGCCTTTTTGCTCGTGGGGCAATTCGATGTTCAGGCCGACCGTGGGCGAGGCGCCGCCGTGCGCACCCTTGTTCGCCGCTTCCATGATGCCGGGGCCGCCGCCGGAGATCACGGCAAAGCCCGCATCGGAGAATTTGCGGGCGATCGACATGGTCAATTTGTAGTAGGGCGACTTTGCCTTGATACGGGCGCTGCCATAAATGCTCACCGCCGGCCGGATCTCGGATAGGTATTCGGCCGCCTCGATGAACTCTGCCATAATCGTGAACATCTGCCACGATGCGCGCGCCTTCTTTGCTGTGGCCCGCTCATGGTCTGCGAGCATGCGCAGACTCGGGATTACTTTTCTTCTCTTGGTCATATGTCGGAACAAAACTACCTGAAAGGTAAGACTCTTTTATTGGTCGATGGTTCGAGTTATCTCTACCGAGCCTACCACGCCCTTCCCGATTTGCGAGGCCCGACCGGGGAGCCGACCGGCGCCGTCTACGGCATCGTGAATATGCTGCGGCGCTTGCGCAAGGACGTTCATGCAGAGTATAGCGCTTGTGTGTTCGACGCCAAGGGCAAGACTTTCCGGGATGACTGGTACCCGCAGTACAAGGCCAACCGCCCTTCAATGCCTGAGGATCTGGCCCGTCAGATCGAGCCCATCCATGAGGCCGTGCGCGCGCTCGGGTGGCCGCTGCTGATGATCGATGGCGTAGAGGCAGACGATGTGATCGGCACGTTGGCTCGGCGGGCGGCCGCAGCTGGCATGCGCGTGGTCATTTCTACCGGCGACAAGGATCTGGCGCAACTGGTCGACGATCAGGTCACGCTGGTCAACACGATGAGCAACGAAACGCTCGATCCGGCCGCCGTGACCGCTAAATTCGGCGTGCCGCCCGAGCTCATCGTCGATTATCTGACGTTGATGGGCGATACCGTGGACAACGTGCCCGGTGTGGCCAAAGTCGGGCCAAAGACCGCTGCCAAGTGGCTTGCCCAATACGGCACGCTGGACAACCTGATCGCCCATGCCGAGGAGATCAAGGGAGCGGTCGGCAACAATCTTCGAGAGGCGCTGTCGTGGTTGCCGATGGGACGCAAGCTGGTCACCGTGGTGACCGATTGCGACCTGGATCCGCATGTGGAATCCATCGAGGCGACGCTGCCGGCGCAGCCCGAGCAACTCGACCAGCTCCGGTCTTTTTTCAAGCGCCACGGCTTCAAAACCTGGTTGCGCGAAGTCGAGGCGGGTGATGCCGATGGCGGCGAGAGTGACGCGGATGTCGGCGCGAGCCCGAGCGAGGGGCGCGGGGAGCTGCCGCGCGATTACGAGATGGTGGTCGACTGGCCGACTTTCGATGCGTGGCAGAAAAGGATCGAAGCCGCCGAGCTGACGGCCTTCGATACCGAAACCACTTCGCTGGACGCCATGCAGGCGCAGATCGTCGGGCTGTCGGTATCCGTGGCGCCGGGGCATGCCGCTTACGTGCCGCTCGCGCACCGCGCGCCCGGGGCCCAAGCGCAACTGCCGCGAGACGAAGTGCTGGCCCGGCTCAAGCCCTGGCTGGAGAGCGAGGCGCACAAAAAAGTAGGGCAGCATTTGAAGTACGACACGCATGTGCTGGCCAATCAGGGCATTGCTTTGCGCGGCGTGGCGCACGATACGCTGCTCGAGTCCTACGTGCTGGAGTCGCATCGCTCGCACGATATGGATAGCCTGGCCGAGCGACATCTGGGCGTCAAGACGATCAAATATGAAGAGGTGTGCGGCAAGGGCGCTGCCCAAATCGGCTTCGACGAGGTGCCCATCGAGCGCGCGACCGAATACGCGGCCGAGGACGCCGATATCACATTACGGCTGCATTACGCGCTCTATCCCGACATCGAGCGCTCGGAGGGACTACGCTACGTCTACGAAAAGATCGAGCTGCCGGTGGCACGCGTGCTAGGCATCATCGAGCGCAACGGCGTGCTGATCGACAGCGCGCTGCTCGTCAAGCAAAGCCATGAACTCGGTACTCGGATGATCGAGCTCGAAGCCGAAGCGCACAAGCTGGCCGGACAACCGTTCAACCTGAACTCGCCCAAGCAGATCGGCGAGATATTCTTCCAGCAACTCAAGTTGCCGGTGGTGAAAAAGACCGCCAGCGGCGCTCCCTCGACCGACGAAGAAGTGCTGCAGAAGCTGGCCGAGGATTATCCGTTGCCCAAAGTGCTGCTCGACTATCGCGGCCTGTCCAAGCTGAAGTCGACCTACACGGACAAATTGCCGAAGATGGTGAATCCGGCCACCGGCCGCGTCCACACCAATTATGCGCAGGCCGTGGCGGTGACCGGCCGTCTGGCGTCGAACGATCCCAACCTGCAGAACATTCCGGTGCGCACCGGCGAGGGCCGCAGGATTCGCGAGGCGTTCATCGCGCCGGCCGGGAGCAGCATCGTGTCGGCCGATTACTCGCAAATCGAGCTGCGCATCATGGCTCATATTTCGGGCGACGAGCGTCTTACGCGGGCGTTTACCGAGGGCGAGGACATCCACCGGGCTACCGCCGCGGAGATTTTTGGCGTCAGTCCGCAGGATGTGTCGAGCGAGCAGCGCCGCCATGCCAAGGTTGTCAATTTCGGCTTGATCTACGGCATGAGTGCATTTGGCCTCGCGTCCAGCCTTGGCATCGAGCGCGACGCCGCCAAGCACTATATCGACCGCTATTTCATGCGTTACCCCGGCGTTGCCAACTATATGGAGCAGACCCGCAAGAGCGCCAAGGCGCATGGGTACGTGGAAACCGTTTTCGGACGCCGCCTGTGGTTGCCTGAGATCAACGGCGGCAATGGCCCGCGCCGGCAGGCGGCGGAGCGCGCGGCGATCAATGCGCCGATGCAGGGGACTGCGGCGGATCTGATCAAACTATCGATGATCGCGGTGCAGGAATGGCTCGAGCGCGACCGGCTGGCCACGCTGATGATCATGCAGGTCCACGATGAACTGGTGCTCGAAGTCCCGGATACGGAATTGGCAGTCGTGCGCGAAAGGCTGCCGGAGCTCATGTGCTCCGTGGCCAAACTCAAAGTGCCGCTGGTCGCCGAAGTTGGCGTGGGACGCAACTGGGAAGAAGCTCATTGACGCGCTCAGGCCGGCGAACCCGATAAGGGTTATGCGCCCACCGGTATGTCACCGGGCCCGGGTTGCGGTAATTTGCGAACAACATACAACATTTATGCAAAGACAAGCTGGGGAGGCCATGTGAGCCTGCATCGTATCGTTGTCGTGGGCGGCGGCGCCGGGGGGCTGGAGTTGGTGACCCGCCTGGGCAACAAGCTCGGGCGCTCGGGCAAGGCGCGCATTATTCTGGTCGACCGGTATCCGACCCATATCTGGAAGCCGCTGCTGCATGAAGTCGCGGCCGGCAGCATGGACCCGTTCACCCATCAGTTGGAGTACGCGGCGCAGGCGCGCTGGCATGGCTTCGAGTTTCAGCAGGGGGAGCTGATCGGGCTCGACCGTTCGGCGAAGACGATCACGCTGGCGGCGCTCCCGGCCGGCAAGGACGATGGTTTTGGCGATTTGCTGCCGCAACGCGCGATCGGTTACGACACGCTGGTGTTGGCTATCGGCAGCACCACGCATTTCTTCGGCGTGCCTGGGGCACAGGAGCATGCGATCGCGCTCGACACCGCCGAGCAGGCGGAGAGATTTCGCCGCCGGCTGATCGCGGCCTGCATGCGCGCGCAACACGCCGTCGAGCTCGATCCCGCCGCCGCGAGCCCGGGCCAGCCCGAGCCCATGCCTCGGCAGGTGAATATTGCCATCGTCGGGGCTGGAGCAACCGGGGTCGAACTCTCCGCCGAGTTGCGCAACACCGCGCAGGTCCTGAGCAGCTATGGGTTACACCGGCTCGACCCGCACAACGATATTCGGATTACCTTGATCGAGGCCGGGCCGCGAATCCTGCCGGCCTTGTCGGAGCGCGTGGCCACCGTCACGGCTGGTTTGCTCGGCAAGCTCAACGTGCAGATTTCGGCCGGCGATCCGGTCAGTGAAGTCCAGGCCAACCAGGTGATCACCGCCAGCGGGCGGGTTATTCCGGCGGACCTGACGGTCTGGGCGGCCGGCATTAAAGCCCCGCAGATTCTGGCTGAACTCGACGGTTTGCCGGTCAATCGCCAAAACCAGATCAAGGTCGGCGCCACCCTGCAAAGTGCGGCGGATCCGGACATTTTCGCGTTCGGCGATTGCGCGAGCTGCGCCTGGCCCGAGCGCGACAGCGTCGTCCCGCCGCGCGCTCAGGCGGCTCACCAGCAGGCCAGTTTCCTGTTTGGGTCGCTGCAACGTCGCCTGGCTGGCCAGCCGTTGCCGGCTTTCCATTACCGGGATCTCGGTTCGCTGGTTTCGCTGGGCCGCTTCAGCGCGGTCGGCAATTTGATGGGCGGCTTGATCGGCGGGAGCATGTTCATTGAAGGCTTGATGGCACGGTTGATGTACACGTCACTGTATCGGATGCACGTGATGGCATTGCATGGGTTGCCTCGCATGGTGCTCGATACGATCGCCCATCGCTTGCGGCGCACGACACTGCCGCGCGTCAAGCTGCACTAGCTGCGACAAAGGCTGGACAGGCCAGCCTTTGCCTGCTCGCTACGCCCGGTCAGGGTTTCGGCCCGGTGGCCACCGGGCGCGACCGGTTCGCGCACCATTCGCTCCACGAACCCGGGTAGACGCTGGCGCCATGCAGCCCGGCGACTTCCATCGCCAGCGCGTTGTGACACGCGGTGACGCCGGATCCGCATTGCAGGATGACGCGCTCGGGCAGCGTGTCGTTCAATA
>JAGXBI010000178.1 GCA_018971155.1 Burkholderiales bacterium | reverse complement strand
TGGGCAGCGACATTGACCAACGGGTTCGGGCATCATTGTGGCACGCAGCGCAGGCAGCCGCGTCGCCGGTATCGCAAACAAGGGGCTTTCGTATGCTTGACGACTATCGCGCCTATGTGGCGATTCTCGACCAGGGCAGTCTGTCCAAGGCGGCACGCGTGCTGGGCCGCTCGCTGTCATCGGTGAGCCGATCTTTGATCGCCGTCGAGCAGTCGCTGGGAATTTCGCTGGTGCGCCGCAGCACCCGCAGCCTGGTGCCCACCGACGCCGGCCTGCGCTTTCACGCGCAACTCAAGGCCGTGCTCGAGGCGCTCGACGAGGCGACCGCCGGGCTCGCCCAGGACGCGGCTGCGGTCTCCGGATTGGTGCGTATCGGTGCTTCGCCGCTATTCGCCGCGTCGCACATCGTGCCCTTGCTGGCAACCTGTCAGACACGCTACCCGCGATTGAGCATCGACCTGGACGTGTCGGACCAGCATGCCGATCTGTTTGCCGCCGGGCTCGATTTCGCCATCCGCATCGGCGACTTGCCGGATTCGACGTTGCGGGCCAGGGCGCTCGGGTCACTGCGCCGCGTGGCGTTCGCCGCACCAAGTTATCTCGCCCGGCATGGCACGCCGGCGGCGCCGGCCGAATTGCGCGAGCACGCCTGCGTGATCCGCGCCGTCGACGCCGATGGAGGCTCCGTCTGGACATTTCGTCATGCCGACGGCAGCACCGAAAAAGTCACTGTCGAAGGACGCTTCCGTTCCGGCAGCGCGCTCGCGTGCAACGCCGCGGTGCTGCACGGCGCGGGCATCGGCCAAGCATTTCTCTGGCAAATACGCGAGTGGGTCGACAGTGCTCAGGTACGCCTGGTGCTTACCGATTTCGAAATGCCGCCGGTTGCCGTGCAAGCGGTGTGGCCGGGTAGCGCGGTGCTGCCGGCCCGTGCCCGGGCGCTGGTCGATTTTCTGGCCGAGCATATGGCGCTCGATCCAGCCGATTAGTCCAGCGTATTCACCCGCTCGGCCGGCACGGTGCCTCGCACAAATCCTGGCGTCCGGCGTAAGAGAAAATCGTTGATCAGACCGGCAATGTCCGCGCCGTGATCTTCGAGAGCAAAGTGCCCAGCCTCCAGCACATGCAGTTCCGCCCCCGGCGCTTCATTTGCGATGGCGCGCGCGCCATCGAGCGTAAAGATCGGATCGTGCCTGCCCCAGGCCACCAGCACCGGCGGGCGATGCTCGCGCAAATACGTTTGCCAGGCCGGGTAGGACGCCACATTGGATTGATAGTCGTAAGCCAGGTCGAGTTGAATCGCGGCTTGTCCGGGCCGCCGCAAAAACGCGATTTCGTCCATCCAGGCGTCGGGATTGAACGCTTCGAGCGGCTCACGCCCGCCGACGTGGCGCGCGATGCCGGCGGCCTCCGACAACAGGCCCGCGCGCATCGCCGGTTCGTGATCGGCTCGGCTGGCCCAATAGGCCCGCCGCTTTTCCCAGACGGCCGACAAACCGGCCTCGTGAATCACTGCGTTCTGAATCACCAGCGCGACGACGCGCTCGGGATGAGCCTGCGCCAGCCTGAAGCCGATCGGGCCGCCGTAGTCCTGCAGGTATAGCGCGTATTCGTGCAAGCCGAGCGCCTGGGTGAAGGCGTCGACGATCTGCGCCAGATGCGCGAACGTGTAGTCGAACCGGTCGGCCGGCGGCGCATCGGAATAGCCGAAGCCGGGGTAGTCCGGTGCGATCAGCCGATAGCGCTCGCTCAGCTGCGCGAACAGCGGCTCGAACATGCGTGACGAAGATGGGTAGCCGTGCAGCAGCAACAGCACTGGGCCATCCTTGGGACCGGCCTCGCGATAGAAGATCTTGAGGCCCTCGACGACAATCGTGCGATAGGTGGTGCCGTGGCCAGAGGGCGCGGCGGCATTCGGGCGGACAGGGGAGAAAGTTGGCGAGAGGGGCTTCATCGGCGTGCATTGGTTGAATCGAAGACACGCCCAGTATAGGTTTGGACCGCCGCACGACGGTAGCCGGGCGCCGCGGGAAGGAGATTCCCGCGGCGTGCAAGAATCGGTCGGGTCACCCCGTCAGGCGCCTCAGCCGCCGGCTTTGTTCAGCTTGAAATACGCGTCGAGCAACGACGACTTGTAGACGACCCCGAGCAGCGCGGGAGCTTCGCCGGCCTTGTCGACCGTCGGCAGGCGCTCGCCCTGGTGGCCCAGGAAGTGCTGCAGCGCCTGTCCGAGCGACATCCCGGGCGTGATCACCGGCAGCGCGTCGCGGCGCAGGAAGTCGACAGCTCGCTTGGCGCTCATGTCGTTTTTCTCCAGCAGCGCGGATGTGACATCCTGCAGCGACACGACGCCCTGGTATCGATTCTGATCGTCGACGATGTAGATGTATTTCACCGGGTATTCGAGGAACATTTTGGACAGTTCCTCGAAACTGGCACTGAGCGGCAACACCGTGTTGGCTGGCTTGATCAGCTCGCGCATCTGCGTGCTTCGCAAACGCAGGCGTGCCTTGGCGTCCTCGTTGCGCTTGATGGTGATCTCGTACATCGACGTCTCGTCGATCGAGCGGGCGACGAAATAACCGACCACGCAGGCCAGCATCAGCGGCAACACCACCTGGTAGCTCAAGGTCATCTCGAAGATCATCAGGATCGCCATCAGCGGCGCGCTGGTGGCCGCCGCCAGAAACGCTCCCATGCCGACGATGGCATACGCGTAAGGTTGCGAGGTTCCCGCCGGAAACAGCGTATGAACGCCGAACCCCACCAGGTAGCCGATCGCCGCGCCGACGAACAGGGTCGGGGTGAAAACCCCGCCGATAGCGCCCGAACCCATCGTGAAAGACGTCGCCAGCACCTTGAACAGCAGCACGCTCAGGACCGCGGTCCAGGCCCAGGGCGAGTGCAGCATCGAGTTCACCACGCTGTAGCCGTTGCCCCACACCTGCGGCTCCCACACCGAAATCACGCCGACGAACAGGCCGCCCAGCGCAAGGCGGGCGGGCAGGGGGAAATTGGTTTCCTTGAGCTTGCGCTTGACGTAGGCCAGCAGCCGCAGGTACTGGGGCGAGGCGATACCGCACAGAATGCCCAAGCCGACGAAAAACAACACCTCCCAACCGAAGATGGCGGGAAAAGGCGGCATTTCGTAGGTCGGCTGATAGCCTGGAAATTCGCGCATGGTGATGTTGGCCACCACCGAGGCGACCAGCAGCGGGCCGAAACTCTCCATGGCGATCGACCCGAGCACGATTTCGGTGACGAAAAACGCGCCGGCGATCGGCGCGTTATAGGCCGAAGTCAAGCCGGCGGCCGCGCCGCAGGCTACCAGCAGCCGCAGGCGGGGCGGATCGAAATGCGTGATGCGGCCGATGAACGAGGCAGCCATCGCGGCCAACTGCACCATCGAACCTTCCCGCCCGATCGAGCCGCCGGTCGTGATGGTCGCGAGCGACGATACGCTGCGCAGCAAGCTTTGGCGCACCGTAATATGGCCGTCGCCGATCGCCACGGCTTCCATGTAATCGGACGCCGCGGCGGAGGCGAAGCGCTTGGACACCACCAGGAAGGCGCCGGCCACCAGCCCGCCGAGCGGCGGCATGATCAGCCGCACATACCAGGGCAGGCTCTCGGCGATGCTCACCAGCGAACCGGTCTTGCCGGTCAGCAGCCACTGCACGGCGCGAATGCTCTCGCGGAATGAAATCGTCGCCAGCGCCCCCACCAGGCCGACCACGCCGGCCCACAACAGCATCGTGTGATCTTCGGAAAAACGGAATAGCCGCTGAACGCGAATTCGATATTTGAGAAGAGTGGTCAGCACGGTCAGAACGGGGCAAAGAACTAGGACACGCCGCGGTAATACATATTCTGCGGATGATGCGCTTCGGCGAAGAAGAACCAGCGCTCCGCCAGAAGCCCGGCGTATTGTATCGCGAACGCCGCCGCCAAAAGCACTGCCGAGGCATTGGCCAGTCCGGCGGCGAGCAGCGCCAGCGGCGCCGGGAAGGTCAGCACGAGGAAGGTCCACTTGATCGTGCGCATGGTCTGCTCGCTCTGCCCGTGAAAGAACTCCTTGAGATTGAAGGCGCCGCCGGTGAAGCCGCGCGACTTCTGCACCACCTGGCGATGCTTGATCCCGGTGGCGCTTTGCAGGCTCGCCTTGGGTTGCAGCCTGGCGTTGCGCACCAGCGAGGCCACTCGCGTGGCGCAGCCGACGAGCGTCAGCACCACGGCGGCGATGGCCAGGAAGCGGATGTCGTCGGGCGCCGTCCAGGCCGCGAGTCCGGCGGCCAGCGTGAAGCCGGACGCACAGCCGAGAAAAATGAAGTTGGTCGTGGTCAGCGGACTGGCCCACTCACGCAATACCTTGATGCACGTATAGATCATGCCGGTGCTGACGAACAGGCCGAAGCAGCACAGCGTGGCGAGCGCGCCGACGGCCAGCGTCAGGCCCGAGCCGAGCCAGTGTGACAGGCCGTAGACGAACACCGTGGCCATGAACGCCGGCAGGAAAATGCATTCGCGCGACAGCCACGAGGTGCGCCACATGGCAATGGCCCGCCAGGCGCGCTCGGGATGGCCGAGGTGAAAGAACGACGCCAGCAACCCCAGGCCGGCCAGCACCACCGCCAGCACCGCGCCGGCCACGAAGAACGCCGTGCCGGGGCGGGCGAGCACGCCAAAGCCGGCCAGCAGTTCGGTGGCGAACAGTGCCAGGAACAGCCCCTGGGCCGCGCCCGTCAGGGTGGTGAGAAAAACTACCGAAAATGCCGGACGCATAGCCCGCTCCTCTTGTCTTGTTCTGGTGATTGCGTGGTTACTGCCTGGCCATCGCCGCCAGGTTGATCTCGCCGCGCTCGAATTGCCGCTCGAGTTGCAGCGCGTTATCGGCCCGCTCGACTTCCTCGGCACGCACCTGCACCTGGGTCTTGCGACGAGGCAGGTAGTGGTTGGCCGGCTGCGTGCCCCATTCCGGCATCAGCTGGTAGCCGCCGCGCTCCTGAATCGCCTTCGAGACCTCCGACTCGGGATCGTGAATGTCCCCGAACAGGCGCGCCGAGGTCGGGCAGGCAAGCACACAGGCGGGTTTGCGGTCGCGCTCGGGCAGGGCCTCGTTATGAATGCGGTCCGAGCACAACGTGCATTTGGTCATTTCCTGGCGCTTTTCGTCGATCTCGCGCACGCCGTAGGGGCAGGCCCAGGCGCAGTACTTGCAGCCGATGCATTTGTCGTAATCGATCAGCACCAGGCCGTCTTCCTTGCGCTTGAAGCTCGCCCCGGTCGGGCACACCGGCACGCACGGCGGATCTTCGCAGTGCAGGCACGATTTCGGGAAATGAACCGTTTCGGTGTCCGGAAACTCGCCGGCCTCGAAGGTTTGCACGCGGTTGAAAAACGTGCCGCACGGGTCGGCGTCGTAGGGGTTGAAGTCGGCCAGGCTGCCGGCTTCGCCGGACGTATTCCACTCCTTGCAGCTCGTCACGCACGCGTGGCAACCCACGCAGACATTCAAATCGATTACCAGTGCGAGTTGGGTCATGATTGCGTCCCTTTCAGGCGTTTCTTGAATTCACCGCGTCCCGCGAAATAGGCCTGGAACACGCGCTTGACCGTATGGGTCGAGCCGGGCATCGGCTGCATCGGGTCGAATTGCGGCAGCGTGAAGCTGGCATCGGCCTCGGCCGGGTAAATACGCACGCGCACGTCATACCAGCCGGCCTGTCCGGTGATCGGATCGGAGTTCGATACCGGGCCGTGACTGGTCGGCAATTCGTCGGAAATCAGGTGGTTGAGCAAGAAGCCGCGCTGCGCCTCGTTGGCCCCGGGGCCGAGATTCCAGGCGCCGGCAGCCTTGCCGATCGCGTTCCAGGTCCAGACCGTGCCGGGTTCGACCGCTTCGCTATAGCGCGCCATGCAGCGCACCTTGCCCCATGTCGACTCGACGTACATCCAGCCGCCGTCGGCCACGCCGGCCTCGCTGGCGGTGCGCGGGTTGACGAACAGGTAGTTCTCGCCGTGAATCTGGCGCAGCCACGCGTTTTGCGAATCCCACGAGTGATACATCGCCATCGGGCGTTGCGTGACCGCGGCCAGCGGAAAGCGCTCGCTGTCGGTCACCGCGCGCTCGAGCGGCTCGTACCAGAACGGCAGCGGATCGAAGTACTTCTCGATGCGCTCGCGCAGATGATCCGGCGGCTGGCGCCCCTGGGTCTTGCCCTGCGCGGCCAGCCGGAACTTCTGCATCACCTCGGAATAAAGCTGGATGACGATCGGCTCCTTGAATTTGCGCATGCCGGTGGCCTGGGCCCATTCGAGATAATCGCGGTTGCAGTTGCGCATGTATTGCTGTGACTCGGGCAGCGTGTAATGGAACACGCAGTTGTTCTTCGCGTATTGCTCCCACTGGTTCGGGTTGGGCTCGCCGACCACTGCTTTCTCGCCGTTCTTGCCGCGCCAGCCGATCAGGAATCCGGTGCCCGAGTCGGGCGCGGTCTGGAAGTTGACGATGAAATCCGGGTAATCCTTGAACTTGCGCGAACCGTCCTCGCGCGTGAAGGCCGGGAACTTGAGCCGGCTCGCCAGCTCGATCAGCACCTCCTGGAACGGCTTGCACTCGCCGGTCGGCGGCAACACGGGGACGCGCACCGAATCCACCGGCCCATCGAACTCCGAGATCGGGCGGTCGAGCACCGACATCGCGTCGTGGCGCTCCAGGTAGGTCGTGTCCGGCAGAATCAGGTCGGCGTAGGCGGTCATCTCCGACTCGAACGCGTCGCACACGACGATGAACGGGATCTTGTATTCGCCGCGCCGCTCGCCGTCCTGATGCTTGTCGTTGAGCATCTTGCGGACTTCCGAGGTGTTCATGGTCGAATTCCACGCCATGTTCGCCATGAAAATCATCAGCGTATCGATGGGGTACGGGTCGCCCCGCCACGCGTTGGTGATCACGCTATGCATCAGGCCATGCACCGCCAGCGGGTATTCCCACGAAAATGCCTTGTCGATGCGCACCGGGCCGCCCTGGTCGTCGATGAACAGGTCGCCCGGCTCGGCCGGCCAGCCGAGCGGGCCGGTCGCCAGCGGCGTGTTGGGCTTGACTGCGTCCGGGCTGTTGGGCGGTTTGGCCGACGGCGGCACCGCGCGCGGATAGGGTGCCTTGTGACGAAAGCCGCCCGGCCGGTCGATGGTGCCCAGCAACGACATCAACACCGCCAGGCCGCGGATCGTCTGGAAACCGTTCGAATGGGCCGCCAGGCCGCGCATCGCATGAAAGGCCACGGGATTGCCGGTAACGGTCTCGTGCGTCACGCCCCAGTGATCGGTCCAGCGAATCGGCAATTCGATCTTGTGGTCACGCGCGGTCACGCCCATCTCGTAGGCGAGCCGGCGGATGGTCTCGGCGGCAATGCCGGTGATGCCTTCGGCCCATTCGGGCGTGCATTCTTCCACCTGCTCCATCAGCAACTGGAACGCCGGCTTCACCGGGGTGCCGTCGGGTAGCGCGAATTCACCCAGCAGCACCGGGTCGGCCCCCTCGGCGTGGGTCTTGACCGCGCGCCGCGTGTGGCGGTCCCACCACATCT
>JAGXBI010000177.1 GCA_018971155.1 Burkholderiales bacterium | reverse complement strand
GAGCAGCAAAATCAGCGTCGCGCCCACCGCGCCCGCGCCGATCGACGACACCGTGACCAGCGCGCCGAGCAACGCGCCCACCGCTATCGTGCCGCCGGCCAGAGCCCGGCCATGCAACCGCCAACCCGGGTTGGCGTGCAGCGCAGCCAGCCATGTGGCGCGAAACAGTAGCGACAAAACCGTCAGCACCACCGATCCGGCAATCGCCAGCTTGATGAAATGCAGCCCGCCTGAGCCCAGCCCGCCGTGCGCCTTGAGCAGCAGAATCGCCACGAGCGCCGCCGGCAGGCTGCCCAGCGTGAGCCGGCGCACGATGTCCCAGCGCACGTGACCATGTCGCCGGTGAGCCACTGTGCCGAAGCTCTTGGTGAGCGCGGCGAACGCCAGGTCGGTGCCCACCGCAACGGGCGCCGCATACCCAAGCCCCAGGGTCAGCAACGGCGTCATCAACGAGCCGCCGCCGACGCCGGTCAGGCCTACCAGGACGCCTACTGCCAAGCCGGAGAGGGATTCAAGCCAAAACGTCATGGTCGGTCGGGGCGCCCCGAGCGGCAAATTTCGCGCTCGGATCAACGTAATTTGAAAGAATGGGACAAATCGTAATAAACTCGCTTTATATTGAAAACGATTAAAAAATTGTTTGCATATTCTCGGAAGTTATACGAATGAACCTCCATCAATTCCGTTTCGTGCGCGAGGCTGTGCGTCAGAAATTCAACCTGACCGAGGCCGCCAAGGCACTGTTCACCTCTCAACCGGGTGTCTCGAAAGCCATCATCGAACTCGAGGAGGAGCTTGGGGTGGACATCTTTGCCCGCCACGGCAAGCGGGTGCGCAACCTGACGGAGCCGGGCCGCATCATTTTCGAATCGATCGAGCGCATCCTGCTGGAAGTCGACAGCCTGAAGCGGATCGGCAAAGATTACGCCGCCCAGGACCAGGGCAATCTGACCATCGCCACGACGCATACACAGGCGCGCTACTCGCTGCCATTGGCGGTCGCCGAATTCAAGAAGCGGTATCCGAAAGTGCGGCTATCCATCCTGCAGGGCAATCCGACCCAGGTCGCAGAAATGGTTCGCCACGAGCAGGCGGACCTGGCGATCGCCACCGAAGCCATCGCCGAATACAAGGATCTGGTTTCGCTGCCGTGCTACCAATGGCAGCACATTGCCGTGGTACCGCCCGAGCACCCGCTGCTGCAATTGACCAGCGTGTCGCTCGACGACCTGGCGCAGTATCCCCTGATCACCTACGATGCCGCCTTTGCCGGGCGCGCCAAGATCGACCAGGCCTTTGCCCTGCGTCACATCCAGCCCGACGTCGTGCTCGAGGCGATCGATGCCGACGTGATCAAGACGTACGTCGAACTCGGCCTGGGCGTGGGCCTGCTGGCCAGCGTGGCATTCGATGCCGAGCGCGACCGCAATCTGCGCGCGGTGCCGGTCGGCCATCTGTTCGGCAACAACGTCACCCGGGTCGCGCTCAAGCAGGGCGCGTACCTGCGCAGTTATGTCTACACCATGGTGGAACTGCTCTCGCCGATTCTCACCCGCAAGCTGATCGAACAGGCGTTGCGCGGCGAGCACGAAATGTACGAGCTATAAATAAGCAAGCGGCATCACGGCCCCGGCCGGCGAGATACGAGGCGGCGCGGGTGAGCCGGGTGGGCGCGCCACCGCGTCACCAGGCTAGTCAACCGCAAATAATTACGATATAGTTAATCGATATCACAATCCGTAATTAAAGGCGTCCGTTCGATCTCCCGATTCGTGGCGCCGCGCCCATGCAGGAGACGCCATACCGTGTTAAGCACCTACACGTACCCCCGCTTTGCTTATCGCACCCCGCCCGAGTTGCAGAACGCGCCGCCTCGCCGGTATCCGGTGGTGGTGATCGGTGCCGGGCCGATCGGTCTGGCCGCCGCCATCGACCTTGCCCAGCAAGGTGTGCCGGTGGTCGTGGTCGATGACGACGAAACCGTCAGCGTCGGCTCGCGCGGCCTGTGCTACGCCAAGCGCACGCTGGAAATTCTCGACCGCCTCGGGTGCGGCGATCCGGTGGTGCAAAAGGGCGTCAGCTGGCACGTCGGCCGCGTGTTTTTCGGCAGCAGCGAGGTCTATAACTTCGAGCTGCTGCCCGAGCCGCATTACAAGCGCCCGGCCATGGTCAATCTCCAGCAATACTATCTGGAGCAATATCTGGTCGAGCGCGCACAGCAACTGCCCAACCTCGATTTGCGCTGGAAAAGCAAGGTCACCGGCATTGACAGCCGGGACGACGGGGCGAGCCTGCAGATCGAAACCGCCGAAGGCAGCTATGCGCTGGAGGCCGACTGGGTGATTGCCTGCGACGGGGCGCGCAGCCCGGTGCGCCGCATGCTGGGCCTGGATATCGAAGGCAAGATCTTCAAGGATCGCTTCCTGATCGCCGACGTGGTGATGAACGTCGATTTTCCGGCCGAGCGCTGGTTCTGGTTCACCCCGCCGTTCCACAGCGGCCAGTCGGTGCTGCTGCACCGCGAAGCCGACAATGTCTGGCGGATCGACTTCCAGCTCGGCTGGGACGCCGATCCCGAGGAAGAGAAAAAGCCTGAAAACGTCGTCCCGCGCATTCGCGCAATGCTCGGCCCCGACGTGCCGTTCGAACTGGAATGGGTCAGCGTCTACACGTTCCAGTGCCGCCGCATGCCGAATTTCCGTCATCGCCGCGTGCTGTTCGCTGGCGACTCGGCCCACCAGGTCTCGCCGTTCGGTGCCCGCGGCGCCAACTCCGGCATTCAGGATGCCGACAATCTGGCCTGGAAGCTCAAGCTGGTGCTCGACGGCCGCGCCCCCGAGCAATTGCTCGACACGTATTGCCATGAGCGCGGCGCGGCCGCCGACGAAAACCTGCGGCACTCGACCCGCTCGACCGACTTCATTACGCCCAAAAGCGCGGTCAGCCGGCTGTTTCGCGACGCCACGCTGCTGCTGGCCAGGAGCGCGCCGTTCGCGCGCAGCCTGGTCAATAGCGGCCGGCTCTCGGTGGCCACGCTGCTGCACGACTCGCCGCTTAACACGCCCGACGCGGGCGCGTCGCCGTGCCCGCCGTTCCCTCCTCGCATGGCGCCCGGCGCGCCGCTCGACGACGCCCCGGTGATCGATGCCGACGGCCGCCCGGGCTGGCTGATCGACCACACGGGCAACCGCTTCGTCGGCCTCTACTACGCCGGCGATACGCCGCCGGATGCGGCCGTGACGCAAGCGCTGGCCGCATTGGCTGAGCCCGGGGCCAACCCGGTGCCGGTCGAGGTGCTGGTGATCGGCGCGCAACCGCCGGCCGGCGCGCAGGCGCTGGCCACCCTGTGCGACGCGCAGGGCATCTTCGCGCAACGCTACGACGCCCGTCCCGGCACGTTCTATCTGGTGCGTCCCGATCAGCACGTTTGCGCCCGCTGGCGCCAATTCGATGCGACGCAGGTGCGCCAGGCGCTGCGCCGCGCGCTCTGCCTGGAGGCTTAAGCGATGCCGCTCAATCTGGAAAAAAATTTCGAGCAGCCCGACGACTTCTACCAAACGCTGATCGATGCGCACCGCGACCTGTCCGACGCGCAGAGCCAGTCGATGAACGCTCAACTGGTGCTGTTGCTGGCCAATCATATCGGCGACATGGCGGTCATCGGGCAGGCTCTTGCGCTGGCCCGGAGCAACGTGCTCAGCGTGATGCCAAATGAGGCCGGATAAACCCGGCAGACGCTGAATTAGCGGGAGAGGTGAGGTATCCTTGCGGAGTTCCGGCTCACAAAAACAAGGAAACCCCCGATGAAAAAGACCCGCCGCACCCTCCTGCCAGTATTGGCCTGCGCGCTGTTCGGCGCGGCCAGCGCCGCCCGCGCCGACATCACCGTCGGCATCGATCTTTCCAGCACCGGCCCGGCCGCGGCCATCGGCATTGCCAGCAAGAACGCCATCGCGCTGTGGCCCAAGGAGATCGGCGGGCAAAAGGCGCACTACATCATTCTCGATGACGGCACCGACCCGGGCACGGCGGTCAAGAATATCCGCAAGCTGCTCAGCGAGGACAAGGTGGACGTGGTGGTCGGCCCCAATATCACCCCCAGCGCATTGGCGGTCACCGACGACGTGGCCCGGGCGCAGACGCCGATGATCACGCTGGTGGGCTCTTCCGTGGTGGTCGACCCGCAGAACGCGAAGAAGCGCTGGGTTTTCAAGATGGCCGCCAACGATTCGGCAATGGCCGACGTGATGACGCGCTACATGGCGAACCACGGCATCAAAACGGTCGGCTTCATCGGTTTTGCCGATGCCTACGGCCAGAGCTGGTGGCAGTCGTTTTCCCGTTTCGCCGAGCTGCGCAAAATTCGTATCGTCGGCCGTGAGAGCTATAACCGCACCGACACCAGCGTGCTCGGCCAGGTGCTCAAGCTGATGGCCGACAAACCCGACGCGGTGTTGGTGGCCGCCTCCGGCACGCCGGCCGTGCTGCCGCAGCGCACCCTGATCGAGCGCGGCTATCGCGGCGCGATTTACCAGACCCACGGCATCGCCACCTATGCGTTCATTCGCGTCGGCGGCAAGGACGTCGAGGGTACGCTGTTCCCGACCCAGCCGGCGGTCGTCGCCAAAACCCTGCCGCATGACCATCCGGCACGGCCCGCGGCGCTGGCCTTCACCAAACTGTACGAAGCGAAATACGGCCCGAACACGGTCACGCAATTCGCCGCCGACGCCTACGGCGTATGGGATCTGCTCAACAACGCGGTCCCCCGCGCGCTCAAGCACGGCCAACCCGGCACCGAGGCGTTCCGCAGCGGCTTGCGCGACGCGCTGGAGAACATCCATAACCTGCCGATCCCGAACGGCATCGTCAATACCAGCGTCAGCGACCACGTCGGCCTGGATCAGCGGGCTGGCGTGATGGGTGAGATCAAGCACGGGCGATTCGTCTACATCAGCAACTAGCGTCGAGGCGCGGCTCCACTCATGACTTACACGATTGCATTTATCGGGCTGGGCGCCATGGGTGGCGCGATGGTCCGCCATTTGATGGCCGCCGGGCATACCCTGCATTTGTATGCCCGCCGTCCCGAGGCGGCCGCGCCGTTCGTCGAGGCCGGGGCCCAGCTTTTCCATTCGCCTGCGGAGGCCGCGCGCAGCGCGCAGTTCGTCTTCACCAATGTCACCCGCACGAGTGACGTCGAGGCGGTCCTGCTCGGCGAGCAAGGCGTCATCCATGGTGCCCAGCCGGGCACCATTTGCATCGACCACAGCACCATCGCCGCCGACGCCACGCGCCGCATCGCCGCGCGCCTGGCCGAGCACGGCATCGAGATGCTGGATGCGCCGGTCTCGGGCGGTGCCAACCGCGCCGCCGACGCCAGCCTGTCGATCATGATCGGCGGCAAGGCAGAGATCGTCGCGCGGGCCAGACCGCTGCTGGAAAAACTCGGCACCAGCATCACTCATATTGGCGGCGCCGGCGCCGGCCAGGTCGCCAAGGCGTGCAACCAGATCGTGCAGGTGGTCAATATCGAGGGCATTGCCGAGGCCATGCTGTATGCGCAGCGCAATGGCGTCGACACCGACAAGGTTCTCGCCGCGATATCCACGGGGCTGGCCGGCAGCCGCATGCTGGAGACGATGGGCCCCAAAATGGCGCACCGCGAGTTCGCCGCCGGCATCGAAGCCCGGCTGCACGACAAAGACTTCGAGATGATCGTCGAGGCCGCTCGTGCGCAGGGTTTGAAGCTGCCTGCCACCGAACTGGTCAAGCGCCAGTTGACCGACCTGGTCGAACAGGGCTGGGGCCACGACGACACGTCGTCGCTATTGCGGGTGGTCGAACGCCAGCAAAATAATTAAAATCCGGCGCGCCGAAGCGCTTGAAGGGCCGGCTGTTTTACGTCATAATCTCGCCTTCGCCCGGCGCGCTTTTTCTGGCGCGCCCATTGTCAGCAACGGGGTTGCCGTCTCTCCCGAACGCTTCGACGACCTGCCCAGGTGGTGAAATTGGTAGACGCAGGGGACTCAAAATCCCCCGCCGCAAGGCGTGCCGGTTCGATTCCGGCCCTGGGCACCAAAATCTTCTGTACTCTCTTCCCGCTTGATCTGATACGTGTTCGTCATCGGCCCCAGCCGAAGGCTCGATATCGCACAGGCGCGCACGGCCGCACCGCTGCCGCACACGACTGGCGCACTTGCTCCAATAACACCATCGCACGCAGCGACACGGGCGCTGCAAAAAAACGCCGCCGTGACGACAGACGTCACGGCGGCGCGATTTTACGATTGCCTGGGACCTACTTGGCGAACATCATGCGCAGGCTGTCCCACGTGCGGCCGACGAAACCGGCCTGCGGCACGGCCGCCAGCGCGTGCAGCGGGTAGCTGCCGATCTGCTTGCCGCTCACGTCCACCTGCAGGGCGCCGATGGTCTGGCCCGCCTGAATCGGCGCCACCAGCGCCTTGGGCGGCACCACCTTGGTTTGCAGATTCTTGGCGCTGCCGCGCGGCACCGTGATCACGATGGGGCGGCTCTCGCCGAGGCCGACCGTCGATGCGGTGCCCTTCCACACCCGCACATTGGCCATGGGCTTGTTGGCCTGGGCGAGCACGACATCCTCGGAATTCTGGTAGGCCCAGGTCAGGAGCGCCTGGCTGTCCGCCACGCGGGCGTGCTCGCTGGGCGTGCCGATCACGACCGAGAGGATGCGCCGTGGCCCGCTGGGCGTATTGCGCTGCGCCGAAGTGATCATGCAATACCCGGCTTCCTGCGTATAGCCGGTCTTCATGCCGTCGACCGTGGGATCGGTGAACAGCAGGCTCACCCGGTTGGGCTGAGTGATCTTGTTATAGGTGAACTTCTTCACCTTGAAGTAGCGCGCGTAGTCGTCGGGGAAGTCGTCGATGATGTGCGCGGCAATGACCGACAGGTCATACGCGGTGGTGTGGTGATTCGGGTCGGGCAGGCCGGTCGGATCCACGAAGTGGGTTCCCTTGAGGTGCCATTGTTGCGCCTGCTGGTTCATCATCCCGACGAAGGTGCTGGTCGAACCACCCACCGCATAGGCCAGCGTCATCGCGGCGTCGTTGCCCGATTGCACGATCATGCCCATCAGCAGATCGTCGATGGACACCGGTACCTTCGGGTCGACGAACATGCGAGAGCCGCCGGTATGGTAGGCCTCCAGCGGCTCGCTGACCATCTGGTCGCGCTTGATCGTGCCGTCCTTGAGCGCCTTGAAAGTGATGTAGGCGGTCATCAGCTTGGTCAGCGAAGCGGGCGCGATCTGCTCGTGCGCATTGGACTCGGCCAGCGTCTGGCCGCTGGTCAAATCGGTCACCAGCCAGGAGCGGGCGTCGAGCTGTGGCGGCGGCACGGCCTGCAGCAGGGCAGCCTGCAAGGGCGTGGTCGGCACGGCGGCAGCCGCGGATGCCGCGGCGGGCGCGGCGGGCGCCGCCTTGGTGGTGGGGGTCGCGGCCGCGGCAAATGCCGGCGTGGCGAGAATAAGCAAACCAGCGGAGCAAGCCGCAGTAATTCGGGGGAAGGACATTCGGCAACTCGGAGACATTGGGGATAAATGCAGAAACCCCG
>JAGXBI010000476.1 GCA_018971155.1 Burkholderiales bacterium | reverse complement strand
ATGGGAGCCCACGCTGCGGCGCGAAGTGGCGCGCCTGTTGCGCACGGCCACGCCCGACGTGATGGACGTGCTGCTGCGCCGCTTCGAGTCGGCGGTGATCAACGAGGCGCTCGATTTCACTCGCGGGCGCAAGGTGGAAGCGGCTACCCGCCTGGGCATCGGCCGCAACACGATCACCCGCAAGATTCAGGAACTCGGCCTGGAATCCTGAGATGCGAAAGTAGCGAGCATGATCAAAAAGATTCTGATTACCGGCACCAGCGGGCAAATCGGGTGGGAGCTGGTACGCAGCCTGCAGGGGCTCGGCGAGATCGTCGCGCCGTCGCGCAAGATTCTCGACCTGCGCGATGCGGCGCGCATTCGCGAGGTAGTGCGCGAGGTAGCTCCGGACTTGATCGTCAATGCTGCGGCCTACACCGCTGTCGATCAGGCCGAACAGGAGCCCGAACTGGCGATGGCCATCAACGGCGATGCGCCGGGCGTGCTGGCCGAAGAGGCGGTCCGGCAAGGCGCGGTGCTGGTGCATTACTCGACCGATTATGTGTTCGATGGCGCGCAGCGCGAACCCTACACCGAGGCCGCGCAGCCCAATCCGCTCAACGTCTACGGTCGCAGCAAACTTGCCGGCGAGCAGGCCATTGCGGCCAGTGGTGCGGCGCACGTGATTTTGCGCACGAGCTGGGTCTATGGCCTGCGTGGCAGCAATTTCCTGCTCTCGATCATGCGTGCGGCCCGCTCGCGAGCCGAGTTGCGCATCGTCAGCGACCAATACGGCGCACCGACCTGGTGTCGCACCGTGGCCGAGTTGAGCGCGCACATCGTGACGCAGGGCACGGCCGCCGGCGAGGGACTCGATTGGTGGCACGCGCGCAGCGGCATCTATCATTTGAGCGCGCAGGGCCGCTCCACCTGGCACGATTTCGCGCAACTGATCGTCAACCGCATGGATCTGGCCGCCAGGCCGCAGGTGTTGCCGATATCGGCTCGCGAGTATGCAGCGGTGGCCGAGCGTCCGGTCAATTCGCTGCTCGACAACGGCAAGCTGGCCGAGGTCTTCGGGCTGCGTGCGCCATCGTGGCAGGCCGGATTGGGCCTCTGCCTGGGCGTTGAACCCGCTCAGCCGCTCGCCTGACGGTAGCGCCTGGTCCCCGCATCGCGTCGCGGGTGCCGGCACAGGGACGCGGTGATTCGGAGCGTTGCCTCGCCAGCCGATGAACCGCTCATTACAATAAGCGCTTCATCCATCTCCGGACAGCGCCATGAGTTACGATCCGAACAATATTTTCGCGAAAATCCTGCGCGGCCAAGCGCCGTGCATCAGGATATTCGAAGACGACCAGACCTTGGTCATCATGGACATCATGCCGCAAAGCGAGGGACACGTGCTGGTTCTCACCAAGGAGCCGGCCGCGCAGATCTTCGAACTCTCCGAAGCGGGCGCCGCGGCGTGCATGCGCACCGCGCGCAAGGCCGCGCTGG
>JAGXBI010000475.1 GCA_018971155.1 Burkholderiales bacterium | reverse complement strand
ACGCGTGCGCAGCGTCACGCGTCCCAGCCAGCGCGCCGGGTAGGCGGCGTCCACCTCGGGGTCGAGCGCCATCGTCACGCGCTCGCGGAAGGCCTGCACGGGCGCGTCGCGCCATGCGTCGGCGAAGGCGTTGACGTCGGCCCGGCCATGCACGGCGATCAGACCAAGCACCGTGCCCATCGAGAACTTCGCCTGATGCACCGACTGCGGTACCTCGACCGCGCCGAGCACATCGATGGCGCCCTGATGCACATGCGCGGTGACGGCCTGGATATCGTCGGCCGCCAGGCCGTGTGCGCGCATCGCCTGTTGCAGCGCGTCGGCGGCCGGATGGGTATGGCGGCACGAGGCATGATATTTGAACGACGTTTCGGCCAACGCCCAGCGCTCGCCGAGCCGATCCGTCAGGCGCGCGGCCACGGCGTCTTGCGACATGCCGGCGGCCAGCCCTTGCGCGCCGGTCAGGATGCGGCGCGCTCCGGTGAGGCCCTCGCGCGCGAGCCAGGCGGCGCTCAGGCCGTTGGCCGCCGCCTTGCCGGTATGGAGCTGCTTGGAATCGGCCGCGTCGCGCAGAAATTCCCAGAGCCCGGCAGCCTGCGTGCCGGCCGAGCCGAACGCATGCAGCATCTGCGTCGCATCGAGCCCGAGCAATCGGCCGGCGGCGGCCGCCGCGGCAAGCGTGCCCGCGGTGCCGGTCGTGTGAAATACCTTGTAATGCGAGCGGCCGAGAAATTCGCCGACGCGAATGCCCACTTCGTAGCCCGCCACGCACGCGGCAATGAATTCCCGCCCGCTGGCCCGACGCGCCTGCGCCAGCGCGAGCGCCGCCGGAAACACCACCGCGGCCGGGTGAAACACCGAGCCGTTGTGCACGTCGTCCTGCTCGGCGAAGTGCGATGCGGCGCCATTGACCAGCGCCGCGAACAGCGGCGAGCTCGCGCGCCCGGACATCACCACCTCGGCGCTGCCCGGCGCGCCCGAAACCAATGCGGGTCCCATCGCCTGGGCAAAGCGCTCGATCGCCTCGACCGGCCGCGCGCCCTTGCCGGCCAGCGCCGAGCCCACCCAATCCGCATACAGGTCCAGCGTGCGCTCGACCACTGCCGCCGGTATGTCGTCAAAGCGCAGGGTGGCGGCAAAGCTCGCCAGGGTTGCGTCGCCAAACGTCTGTTCGCTCATCTGTACGGTCTCCTTTGGATGGTCAGACCACGCCCTGTGCGCGCCATTGCGCGATCTGCGGCGCGGTAAAGCCGAGTTCGGCCAGTACGCTGTCAGTGTGCTCGCCCAGCGCGGGAATCGGGTCCATGCGCGCATCGAACGCGTCGCCCCCGGGCGGCAACAGGGCCGGCAGCATGCCGGCCGGCGATGCGACGGTTTGCCAGCGCCCGCGCGCGGCCAGCTGCGGATGCGTCCAGACGTCGTGCATGGTGTTGACGTGCGCGTTGGCAATGCGCGCGGCTTCGAGGCGGGCAATCGCCTG
>JAGXBI010000474.1 GCA_018971155.1 Burkholderiales bacterium | reverse complement strand
CAGGAGCGGCAGGCGGGCTGGGGCGAGATCGGCTATCAGGCGGCGCTGGAATTGGATCCGCAGGCGCTGGACTGGTATCGCCGCAGCGGCGACGTGCGCCTGTCGTTCCCGGCCCAGCAATGGAAGGTGCGCGCGGCCCTGCGCGCGGGCGACTGGACGGCGGTGCGCAGCGCCATCGAGCAGTTGGCCCCGGAGCTGCGCGGCGATTCGGTCTGGATTTATTGGTACGGCCGCGCCCTGAGCGCGACGGGCCAACCCGAGGCGGCGCGCAAGCAATTCGAGCGCATCAGCAATCAGTACAACTTCTACGGGCAATTGGCGCTCGAGGCGCTGGGCGGCAAGATCACGATTCCGCCCCGCACGACCGTCACCCCGGCCGAAGTCGACGCGATGCGCAACGTGCCCGGTTTCCTGCGTGCGGAAAAACTCTATGCGCTGAATCTGCGCCTCGAAGGCAACCGCGAGTGGAACTGGGAGCTGCGCCGCATGGATGACCGCCAGCTGCTCGCGGCCGCCGAATACGCCAAGAGCATCGAGCTGTACGATCGCGCGGTCAATACCGCCGACCGCACCCGCACCGAGGAGGACTTCACGCTGCGCTACCTGATGCCGTTTCGCAGCGCGATGGAGCGCAACGCCGCGGCGGTCGACCTCGACCCGGCCTGGGCCTATGGGCTGATACGCCAGGAGTCGCGTTTCATCATCAACGCCAATTCGGCGGTTGGCGCCTCGGGGCTGATGCAATTGATGCCGGCCACTGCACGCCTGGTTGCCCGCAAGATCGGCATCGACTACGATTCGTCGGCGATTCACGACATCGACACGAATCTGCTGCTGGGTACGAATTACCTGTCGATGATCTACAATCAATTCGACGGCTCGGCGGTGCTGGCTTCGGCCGGCTACAACGCCGGCCCAGGGCGGCCACGCAATTGGCGAGCCTCGCTGACGCGGCCGGTCGAGGGGGCCATCTTCGCCGAGACGATTCCGTTCAACGAGACGCGCATCTATGTGGAAAACGTTTTGTCGAACACGACTTACTATGCCGCCCTGATCAGCGGCAAGCCGCAATCGCTCAAGGCGCGGCTGGGGATCATCTTCCCGCAGTAAGAACCGCTTCGCTGCATTTTGATGGCGTTTCTAAGTGCGCGCTTGTCGCCGGGGCGTGTCTGGAGTCTTTCATTGCACGGAGCGAATGATGCGATATACGGGAATTTGCGTCATCGGCGGGTCCGGGTTCATCGGGGCCAGCCTCGTCAATAAACTCATCGAGCAGGGTTACCGCGTCAGGGTGCCGACGCGGCGCGCCGAGGCGGCCAAGGCGCTCGCCATGTTGCCGGGCGTCGAGCTGATCGAATGTAATGTGAATCAGCCCGACGGCCTGGCGCGCGCACTGCGCGGCTGCGACGCGGCGATCAATCTGGTCGGCATTCTGCACGGCCGGCGCGGCACGCCGTATGGCCCCGAATTCGCCGCCGCG
>JAGXBI010000176.1 GCA_018971155.1 Burkholderiales bacterium | reverse complement strand
AGTCACCGAGCGGCCGGTTCACCTTGAAAACAGCCATCAGGTTACCGGTATCTGACTGACCGCTCAGGGTGTGCGCCGTGAAAAGGTGGCGCTTTCCAGCGGGTGCAAGCCCCGCCCGGCAACCGCTCCAGCCGGAAGCAACCGGAGCAGCTGTGGAGGCAACGAAGTGGCTGAAGCCTCCGGTGAAGCGTGTCACAAATTGGTGACAGCGCGAGTGTGCAGGCCGTAACGCGAGTGAACGCCGAGCAATCCTCGAAAAGGTCGATGCGCAGGCCGACCCGAACACCCTATCGGGGAAGGCTGATATGACTGGATGGATGAGCGAAGCAGTGCCGCCAGTTACTGCGCCGGGGTAGTGGCGACAGCATGTACACAAGGAAAGCGTACGCAACACGGGAAGTCCCTTGGCGTGGTCAGGGATGACCAACCGGACGCCCGTGAGGGACAGGCCGGGCGCCTTGGGATGACGGAGAGGCTCGTAATACCGCTGAAGCCGGTGTAATGCTGGTGGAGGGAAGGGGCCTCAGTTCAAGACAGACGCAATACGTAGTGAGGACGTGGAGATTGGGCAACCTATCAACTCCGATTCGTGTTCAGAAGCTGCAGATGGCGTTACACGCGAAAGCGAAGGCAGAAGCCGGGTATCGCTTCTACGCGCTGTACGACAAAATCTACCGCGAGGATGTGTTGGCGCATGCGTACGCCCAATGCCGCTCGAATAAGGGCGCACCGGGTGTCGATCGTCAGGACTTCGCGGAGGTCGAAGCGTACGGGGTGCAGAAATGGCTCGGCGAACTGGCGCTTGCGCTCAGGCAGGAGACTTACCGGCCGGACCCTATCAGAAGAGTGTTTATCCCGAAGGCCAATGGCAAGCTGAGGCCGCTAGGGATCTCGACCCTGCGGGATCGGGTGTGCATGACAGCAGCGATGCTGGTGCTCGAACCGATCTTCGAAGCGGACCTTCCGCCAGAGCAGTACGCTTACCGCCCAGGGCGAAACGCCCAGCAAGCGGTAATCGAGGTGGAGGAGCGGCTGCACCGAGGGCAAACGGACGTCGTTGACGCTGACCTGGCGGACTACTTCGGAAGTATTCCACATGCCGAATTGATGTTGTCGCTCACGCGACGCATCGTTGATCGGCGTGTGCTGCATCTGATCAAGATGTGGCTGGAATGCCCCGTTGAAGAAACCGACAACCGAGGCCGGAAGAAACGCACGACGGAGGCCAGAGACAGCCGGCGAGGTATCCCACAGGGCTCTCCCATCTCACCACTGCTGGCAAATGTCTACATGCGCCGGTTCGTGCTGGCATGGAAGAAGCTCGGACTTCAGCGCAGTCTTGGCAGCCGCATCGTGACCTACGCGGATGATCTCGTGATCCTGTGCAAGAGAGGCAAGGCCGAAGAGGCTCTGCTGAAACTGCGCGAGATCATGGGCAAACTAAAGTTGACGGTCAACGAGGAGAAGACAAGAATCTGCAAGGTCCCGGAAGGTGAATTCGACTTCTTGGGTTACACGTTTGGGCAGATGTACTCACCGACGACTGGCCAGGCCCGTATGGGTATGCGCCCGTCGAAGAAGAGTATCCGGCGCATGGTCGAAAAGATTCATGCAATGACTGCCCTCAAGACGGTGTGGCAGGCGACCACGGAGCTGGTGGACAAGTTGAATCGCACGCTACGCGGCTGGGCGAACTACTTCAACGTAGGAACGGACCGGCGCGCGTATCGGGCGCTCGACAACTACACTGCTGCGCGGTTGCGCCGGTGGTTACGCAACAAGTACAAGCTCAGGCGTCGCAGGGGCGGGAGCTATCCATCCTCGCACCTCTACGGACACTTCGGTCTCGTGCGTCTGACGGGGCCTTGGCGGTAACCTGCCGTGTACGAAGGTGTGAAGTCTTGTCCGAGAGCCCAGTGCGGGAGATCTGCACGCTGGGTTCGATGAGCGGGATGTGGAAACGGGGTTACGGCGACGTTACTCGGGCACCGCCAGACGAAAGGGGCGGCAACAGACAAACCGAGCCTACCGCTACCGCGCCACATCTCGACTCTACCAGGTTACGCCTTTTGCATGAGATGGCACGCCGGAGGCGATCGCCGCGCTCCGGCGGCGGGCGTTAGGGGCCATGACGCGATGCTCGACGTGTGGAACCGAACCTTCCGCAGACTTATGGGAAAAGGTCGTTCGCAACGCACAAGCCCCGACAGGCATCAGAACGAAACCCAATGCTCGTAAGCTAACCGAGCGTGTGGAAAGGGGTACCATGGGAAGCAGTCGAACGCCAGGCTCATCCGTGCCTGATCGTGTGATGTCTCCCTAGCTCGGGGTCCCGCCATGATCCTGTATCGCACTACTCCCGATTCGCCGGTCATCGAAATATCCGTCGAAGGCAAAATCACCGACCACCAACTGCGTGAAGCCATCGAGCGCATGCGTGGTGATCTTGAACTGAACGGGAAGACCCGTGTGCTCGAACGCATTGCGCAATTCAGCGGTATCGAGCCGAAGGCACTGTGGACCGACATGACGCTAGGCGTCGCCGTCGCCCGGAAGGTCAAGCGCGCCGCGGTGGTGGCCGACGCGGGCTGGATTCGCGCCTCGATGCATTTGGCGCGATTCTTTACCAAGGCTGAAATCAAGGCGTTCCACGTCAACGAACTGGACCAGGCGCGGGTTTGGATCAACGCCTGAAAGTCATCGCAAGCCGACCGCATGGGGTAGAGGCCGGCCAGTTTCTGCCACTCGGTATGGTTATGAAAATGGCAGGTTCATAGCGGAAAGCGGTCGTCAGTTTGCTCTCAAAGCGGCAGGCTGTTGCGGCCACCGCTAGCGTGAACGGCCGGGCCTCCGAGAGTGCGGCGGCCAAGGGTGGTCGCTCTGTCGGGTCAGGTCGCATCTTCCTCAAAAGAAGATCTCATACAAGCCGACGATAATCAGGAGAACGCCGGCGAGCACACTGGCGTATCTTCCCACCCAGCGCACACCCAATTTACCCAGGTAGATGCCGAGCCAGATCGTGACGATGCTGGCGACAAAAACTATTGCGGTCATTGCGAAGATATTGAGGCCCAATATCCCGGCGCCGACGCCGTTGGGAATATTATTGATGGTCAGGCCGAAGGCTAACGCTAGGGCCTCTTTCATGTCGATATGACCAGAGAAGTCCCAGTCGGCAAGAATCGGATTGTCGAGAATCTGAGCGATATGGCGCAACCCGTATCTGGAAGGCCCGGTTAGTTCTGCTTCCCGAGGCTCCAGGACGCGGTGCATGCACTTATCTTGGAAGACTACCCAGAGCCCCGCCACGATAATGATGCCTCCCCCCAGCAAGCCATCCATTCCTTTACTTATGAAAAGGTAGACACTTTGCCCGAGAAAAATAGACAGAAAGGTACCAGTGGCAGTGACTACCGCGATCAGGAAATTGGACGCGAAGGGTATGTTGATCTTCCTGACGCCGTAAGAGGCGCCCACGCCGATATTGTCGAGATTGCTCGATAGTGCAATCAATAGAATGGGCAGGATTGAAGCATATGGGACGGTTTGGTTCATGTCGGTGGCGCTTTTGAAAACCTGCATCGAGTGTAGCCGATGGCCATTGTAGAAGCGCAGCCAATTGAGCATCTCGTGCTTGGCTCCGCGCCGGCACCGTGAGAAGCGCGGATATGTATTCATCCACGGTGCGGTCATGCGTTTGACGGCTTGCGGAATGATGCAAAGCTTTAACGATTGCCCACGTGTGAGCCCGAGAGAATCCGCCGCTTCCCACTGGCCGGTAGGCAGCGATTGAATTCCGCCTCGCACGACCTCCGAGACGTTAACCGTCACCGGAAACGAAAGACCAACAATGCCTTTGATCCACCCCGGAAATGGAATTGACGTGCCGAAAAAGTGAATTTCGTAAGGCAACAAATAAATGCAGAAAAACAGAATCACCAGCCATGGCGCATTTACTCTGAGTTGTTTATGCAGGATGAGGCGTCACAAGAGAGGTTGCATGGACCCTATTGAAACGAATCGGCTTGTCCTCAGGAATTTCCGGAGCGCAGATGCGCCCGGGCTTTATGCCTACCTAAAGGAACCCGGAGCGAGTTGCTTTCTTTCCATGAAACTCGACGATATGGATGCAGCTGAAGCGGAGGCGGAAAACCGAAGACGAAGCGATGACTGCATCGCTGTCTGCCTGAAGGATTCGGGCGAGCTGATTGGGGATCTGTTTGCCGTTCCTGAAGGGGACACGTTCGCGGTCGGGTGGAATTTCAACGGAGATTTCAGTGGCTGTGGTTTTGCTTCCGAAGCGGCTCGGGCTTTGTTCGCCTACCTGTTCAGCGTCAAGGGAGCCCGCCGGCTTTATGCCTATGTCGAGGACCACAACCGCGCCTCCCGGCGTCTGTGCGAGCGACTCGGGATGCGGCAGGAAGGCCTGTTTCTCGAATATGTATCGTTCATAAAGGACGACAACGGGGAGCCAATCTTCGAGAACACCATGCAGTACGCCATCCTGAGAAAGGAGTGGCGTCAAAGCGATGATCGGTTGCAAGATCACCCACCCTGCAACAAGCCCGCGTAAACGCCGTCGAGCGCCACCAATTGGTCATGGGTGCCATGTTCGACGATGCGCCCCGCCTGCATGACCACGATCAGATCCGCATGGCGGATCGTCGACAGCCGATGGGCAATGGTGATCGTTGTGCGGCCCTTTGACATGCGGGCCAGCGCCAACGACATGGCGCGCTCGGTACGGCTATCGAGCGCGCTGGTTGCCTCGTCCAGCAGCAGCACCGGCGGGTCGCGCAGGATGGTGCGGGCCAGCACCAGGCGCTGCTTTTCGCCTCCGGAGAAGCGGTAGCCATCCTCGCCCACCAGCGTGCCGTAGCCTTCGGGCAGCGACGCGATATGGTCGTGGATCTGGGCGATCCTTGCGGCCGCGAATAGCTCGGCATCGGTCGCATCCGGCTTGGCAAAGCGCAGGTTCTCCGCCACCGACGCATGCAACAAATAGGGCTCCTGCGAAACGACACCCAGCATTTCCGATAGCGATTGGAAACTAAGGTCGCGCAGATCGACACCGTCGAAGCGGATCGCGCCGCTGCTCACATCGTAAAGCCGCGCCAGCAGATATCCCAACGTCGTCTTGCCCGATCCGGTCGGACCGACGATCGCGACGTTGCCGCCGGCAGGAATGCTCAGGCTGATGTCATTCACGGCGCGGCGCCCTTCCTCGTGGTAGGCGAAGCTGACATGGTCCAGGTGCACTTCGCCGCGCATGTCGGTGCGTCGAATCGTAACGGGATCGGGCCGCTCGGTGATCTCGACCGGCTTGTCCAGATACTCGAAAATCCGGGCGAACAACGCACGCGTTTTCCGTGTATCGCGACCGATTTCCAGCAACTGCTCGAAGGGCCACAAAAGTTGCTCCTGCAGCGCGATCATCGCCACCAGAGTGCCGATGGTGGCGGGATTGCCGGTTCGCATCAGGAGTCCGCCTGCCAGCAAGGTCATCGCTGGCAGGACCGCCAGCGCAAAGCCGATCAGCGACCATTGCCATTCACCCGCGGTACGCGATTTAACTTCAAGTTTGGCCAGGTCGCCCGAGATGCGGGCGAAACGTTGCGTCAGGTGCGGCCCCCGTCCCATGGTGCGTGCGAGAATGATCCCCGAGGCCGAGAGCGTCTCTTGCACGGCGACCGACATATCGGCGGCGCGAGCCTGTTGCTGGTAGGTCAGCGCCTCGCGTATCCGGGCCACGCGGTTGCTGATCAGTACCGTCCCCGGCACGATGAACAGAACGAAGAGTGCCAGCCGCCAGTCGAGGATCAGAATGGCGATTGCGGTCATGACAACCGCGCTGAGCGAGCGGCCGAGTTCGTTTGCGGTGTCGGTCACCAGCGATTGCAGCCCGTCGATGTCGCTGGCGATGCGCGATTGCACCTCGCCCACACGGGTTCCGGTGAAGAACCGCAGCGAGAGGCTTTGGAGATGGGCGTATAGCCTTACCCGCAGATCATGCAGGACTGCCTGTCCTATGCGTGAGCTGAGGGTGACCTGGCCAGCGCCGATCGCAGCTGACAGAAAGGCGACCAGAATCATGCCCGCAACTAGCCAGACGAGTAGCGTGACATCGTTCCGTGGCAGGGCTTGATCGACGATCGCGCGCAGCAGGAAAGGGCCTGCCAGGCCGGTCGCCGAAGCGACCAGCATAAGCAGCATGACTGCGGCGATCCGCCCGCGGTAGGGTGCGAACAACGCCAGCACGCGCCGCATGGAGACATGTCGTGCGGCAAGGTCGTCATAATCGTCGAGGTCCTGAACAGACGTGGACATTTGTTGCTCTCAGATGAAAACAGGCTGGATATAGTGCGTTGTTTTTCCTCGAATTGGCAAGGAGCCGCATTCGAACAGCGTCGCTTCGATATGACTGACAGCGCGCCGCAGAGATAAAAATCGGCGTTGGGCTGTCCGTCGGCGGATGGAGGAGGGCCATACCGCCAGCGATACACAGCTCTCCGTAGCAGCCACACCGGTCGTGCGAAACCCGCGGGTAGACCCGTGACAATCGCGGCGGGAGCGGCGATCCGCAGGTCATCGACCATCGCGCATGCCTGTTACGATAAGCCATCGGCTCGCACACGATTTCCGCAATGTCCTGGCAGCGGCATCAATCCCCAAAAAGACCGTCTCCACGGTTAGTCAAGACTCTCTACCGAGACCGCACCGCACTCACAAACGCCGACAGGAACGCCCGCATCTCGGATTGCCGCTCGGGCAACATCACGATGGATGCAATTTCTCGCGGCGTTTTGCCGATCAGCGGGATACGCAAAAAGAGATCGTCGCGAAATCCTTCGCTGACGGTGGACAGCACCAGGCGTAGCGATGCGAGCATGTCATCGCCGCGATGAGAGGCATGAGCCAACGCGATGGGCTTTCCGATCACCTCGAAGCGCGAAACCATCCAGTCGATCGCATTCTTGAGTCCGCCCGGAATGGCTCGAACGTATTCCGGGCTGGCAATGATGATCCCTTCGCATGCGGATACGCGCTGCAGAAATTCCAGCACTTCGGCCGGCGTCCGTTCCCCTTCCAGATCGGGCGAGAAGACTGGCAAGGTGTCGAGGCGATGAAATACCGATAGCTCAACGCCAGCGGGTGCGGCGTCTTTCAGTGCCAGCAGCAGTGCCGTGTTGACGGACTCGCGGCGGGCACTGCCGGAGATGGCTAAAAGCTTCATTTGTTCGCGTGGCGGAGCATCGAAAGTGCTCACTGTACTGTAATCCGGCATTTACATCCGACAGAAGCCGGTCGGGGTCTCGCTGCTTTAAGCCGTGACCTTGACGCCCATTCGCTTCCGTCCTATTCTGCGACCGTCCCCGAAACAGCGGGGGACTGGTTTAGCAGCCAGAGCAACCAACGGCAGACAGCCGCCAGCAGGCGGTCTTTTTTTGGTGCGCCCAGCATGGGCGCACTCCTGCGGGTGTAAGTCCCGCCACACGCTGGTCACAGCGAATGAAGTGAAGCGCAACTGCATGAGGGCGACCGAGTGTGGGGAGGAAGCGTGGAGCGTAAATCGCGAGCCGATGAACAAGAACCGCATAGAAGGCGCTGTCGAGCAGGGCGAGCGGGCCAGAAACCGCGAAGCTT
>JAGXBI010000473.1 GCA_018971155.1 Burkholderiales bacterium | reverse complement strand
TTTGGCCATGCCTGTGAAAAATCGTAATTTCTGTGGTTTTGCCAGGTTTTTGCGCCGACACTTCAATTTTTACCGTCCTTTCCCCGATTTCTCATGACCACTCCTGTCGCCCACCTCTCCCCCTCCATCTTCAAAGCCTACGACATCCGCGGTGTCGTCGGCCAAACGCTCGACGCCTCCATTGCCCGCCAGATCGGCCGGGCCTTTGGTTCGGCGGTGCGCCGCAAGGGCGGCGACGCGGTGGTGATCGGGCGTGACGGCCGGCTGTCCGGGCCGGAGTTGGCCGGTGCGCTGGCCGAGGGGTTGCGGGCCGCCGGTGTCGACGTGGTCGATCTTGGCGTGGTGGCCACGCCGATGGTGTATTTCGCCACCAGCGTGCCGCTGGGCGGGCGCGTCGTCACGTCGGGGATCGTCGTGACCGGCAGTCATAATCCGCCCGATTACAACGGTTTCAAGATGGTGCTGGACGGCAACGCGATTTATGGCGAGGCGATCCAGGCGCTGTATCAAAGCATCGTGCAGGGCGATTTTACGGAAGGCGCCGGCGCTTATGCGACGCATGAGATCGCCGACGCTTATGTTGAGCGCATTGCCGGCGACGTCAAGCTGGCCCGTCCGCTGAAAATCGCGGTGGATTGCGGCAATGGCGTGGCCGGCGCGTTCGCGCCGCGGCTGTTCCGCACGCTGGGCTGCGAAGTCACCGAATTGTTCTGCGAGGTGGACGGGCATTTTCCGAACCACCATCCCGACCCGGCCCATCCGGAAAACCTGCAGGATCTGATTCGTTGCCTGCGCGAGACCGACGCCGAACTGGGCCTGGCGTTCGACGGCGATGGCGACCGGCTCGGCGTGGTCACCAAGGACGGCCAGATCATCTACCCCGACCGCCAGCTGATGCTGTTTGCGCAGGAAGTGCTCTCGCGCAATCCGGGCGGCAAGGTGATCTACGACGTCAAATGCACCCGCAATCTGGCCCCATGGGTGCGCCAGCACGGCGGCGAGCCGCTGATGTGGAAAACCGGCCATTCGCTGGTCAAGGCGAAGTTGAAGGAAACCGGTGCGCCGCTGGCCGGCGAGATGAGCGGGCATATCTTTTTCAAGGACCGCTGGTACGGCTTCGACGACGGCTTGTACACCGGCGCGCGTCTGCTCGAGATCGTCAGCGCCACCGATGACCCGGGCGCCATGCTCAATGCGCTGCCCGAATCGCTCTCCACGCCCGAGCTGCAGTTGAAATGCGCGGAAGGCGAAAACTTCACCCTGATCGACAAGCTGCGCGAAACGGCGAAATTCGACGGCGCCGAGCAGGTGATCACCATCGATGGCCTGCGCGTCGAGTATCCCGACGGCTTTGGCCTGGCACGTTCTTCCAATACCACTCCGGTCGTGGTGCTGCGCTTCGAGGCCGACGACGAGGCCGCGCTGCGGCGCATTCAGGCGGCATTCCGCACGGCGATTCTGGCCGTCAAACCCGACGCGCCACTGCCTT
>JAGXBI010000175.1 GCA_018971155.1 Burkholderiales bacterium | reverse complement strand
ATGCCAACTGAGCGGGGCGGTGCCGATGGGTTGGCGGCTGATGCGGCAGCCGCCCGCGGAGGGACGAGTGGATGAGGGGGGGGTCTCATGAGTTGCCGTGACGAATTGGTGGATTCCCTAATGAACATAAATTTTCATAATGCGTATGATCACGTAAATTAATTTACATTGGCAAGACTTTCTTAATTCACGGTCGCGACCCCTATGAGTCAATCGGATCTATCCGTCGTCGAACGCATTGCCCAGACCTTGCCGAACTTGAGCGAGTCGCACCGGCGGCTCGCCGATTACGTGTTGGCAAAGCCGTTCAAGGTTGCGATCATGACGATCGACGAATTTGCCGGCGCCTGCCAGGTGTCCAATGCCACTGCCAATCGCTTCGTGCGTGCGCTGGGTCTGCCGGGGTATCCCCAGTTCCGGGCGCTGCTGGCGCAGGGGTTTGAGGAGGCGTTGGCCCCAGTCGAACGCTTGCGCCTGGAGCGTACGCGGGCGGCCTCGAGCGCGGATATCTTTGCCGCATCGCTATATGAGGATCAGCGCAATTTCGAGTTGACGCGCATGTCGCTTAGTGCGGAACAATGCGAAAAAGCGGTGCAGGCGGTCCTGGATGCAAAGCGGATTTTTATCATCGGCTTTGGCTCCAGCGGGTTTCTCGGCGGACTCCTGCAGCGCAATCTGGGCGTTCATTGCGACATGGTTCAAAATCTGGCGACCCCTGGTGGGGTCTCGGAGGCGGCGCGTCAGACCTCGCGCTTGAAAAAGGGCGATCTGGTCATCGCGATCTGTTTCCCGCGCTACCTTGCTGACACCATCACGCTGGCCAAGGCGGCCAAGTCAGCCGGCATCGACGTGCTGGCGATCACCGACAAGCCGACCTCGCCGCTGTCTGCGCACGCCGACATTTGCCTCTACGCACATAGCGACCGCCAGTATTTATCGAATTCCGAGACTGCGGCCCTGGGCATTATCGAAGCCCTCTCGGCGGCCGTCGCGCACCGCTCCAAAGATTCGCTGAATGACGTGGCGCAACTGACCGAGTCAGTGATGCCATGGCTCACCCATGGGGAAAAGAAGCATGACTGAAGCAGTATTGGCGATTCACGGCGGCGCTGGCGCCATGGCGCGCATCGATGCGTCAGATGAGGCGCGCCAACAATACGAAAACGCCTTGCGGGACATCTTGCGCAATGCCGGTCGAGTCCTGGCGCAGGGCGGCAAGGCACTGGACGCCGTCACCGAGGCGGTGCGCTTGCTGGAAGAGTGCCCGCTGTTCAACGCGGGCCATGGTGCCGTGCTGACCAGCGCCGGTACGCACGAATTGGACGCTGCGATCATGGATGGCAGCAATCTGCGCAGCGGCGCGGTCGCCAACCTCAAGACTGTTCGTAATCCGGTGCTGGCCGCGCGCGCGGTCATGGAGCGCAGCCAGCACGTGATGTTCGTCGCCGACGGGGCGGAAGCATTTGCCCGTTCCCAAGGCCTGGAATGCGTGGATCCCGCTTTTTTTTCCACGCCTTTGCGCCGTGAACAATTGGAGCGGGTGCGGCGTGCCAGTGCCGGCGAAGTCGCGCTCGACCATGATTCCGGAGGCGCGCGCTCCGTAGGCGATCCATTGGCGTTCCCGACCCAAGCGCCGCTGGACGAGGATCGCAAGCTCGGTACGGTGGGTGCCGTGGCGCTCGACGTCAACGGCAATCTGGCCGCTGCGACGTCCACCGGGGGCATGACCAACAAGCAGCCGGGCCGGGTGGGCGACGCGCCTTTGATCGGCGCCGGATGTTACGCGGATAACCGCACATGCGCTGTCTCGACGACCGGCACTGGGGAAATGTTCATTCGCATGGTGGCGGCATATGACATCGCGGCGCGCATGGAATACACGGGCGCCTCGCTGGAGCAGGCCGCCAGTCACGTGATTTATGACAAGCTGCCGCGCATTGATGGTCGGGGCGGCCTGATTGCGCTCGACGCACAGGGCAACGTCTGCATGCCGTTCAATACCGAAGGCATGTACAGAGGGTTCATTCGCGCCGGGCAGGCTCCCGTCGTCGCGATCTATCAATGACTGGACGGATGGCAGATTTCTCATGACCGTCCCACGTTCCATTGCCGCAAGCACAACGATGAGCAACTCAATAAACTCCATAGCGAATATGGCGCCCGAGCGAGTAGTGCAGGTCGAGGATTTGAGCGTCGAGTTCAAGGGGGCGGAGCGCACCGTTCAGGCGGTCAAACATCTCTCTTTTCATGTCGACCGGAAAGAGACCCTGGCCATCGTGGGCGAATCGGGTTCGGGCAAGTCGGTCACCTCCTTGGCTTTGATGCGCCTGGTCGAATATGGCGGAGGACGCATCACGGGCGGGTGCATGACGTTTCGGCGCCGCGGCGGGCAATTGGTTGATTTGGCGCAATCTTCCGGGCGCCAACTGCGCGCCATGCGCGGCGCGGATTTGGCGATGATTTTCCAGGAGCCGATGACGTCCCTCAACCCGGTATTTCCCGTGGGAGAGCAGATTGGCGAGTCGATCCGCCTGCATCAGGGCCTTGATGACCGGCAAGCCCGCGCCGAGGCTCTGCGCATGCTGGATCAGGTACGCATTCCAGATGCGCAAAAAATGTTGACACGCTACCCGCACCAACTCTCCGGGGGGATGCGTCAGCGGGTGATGATCGCGATGGCTCTGGCGTGCAAGCCGGCGTTACTCATCGCCGACGAGCCGACGACCGCCCTGGATGTGACCGTGCAGGCGCAGATACTGCAGCTGATACGCGAGCTGCAGCGCGAGATGGATATGGGGGTGGTGTTCATCACGCACGACATGGGCGTTGTGGCCGAAGTGGCCGATCGCGTGCTGGTGATGTTGCGCGGCGAGAAAGTGGAGGAAGGGCCGTCTGAGCAAATTTTCGCCGATCCGCAACACGGTTATACCAAGGCTTTGCTGGCTGCCGTTCCGCGCTTGGGCACCATGCGAGGAACCAATCTGCCCGCGCGTTTTGCGCTGCTCGACAAGGTCGGCGTGAATAACGCATGCGCCACGGCGGTGTCTGCGGCGGTCGCACCGGGCACAGCCCCCGCACCATGCGGCGACCCCATCTTAAGTGTGCGTGAGTTGACAACGCGTTTTGATATCCGCACGGGGCTGTTTGGTCGCGTGAGCCGTCGGGTACACGCGGTCGAGAAGGTCAGCTTTGACTTGCACCGTGGCGAAACCTTGTCGCTGGTGGGCGAGTCCGGTTGTGGAAAATCGACCACCGGCCGATCTCTGCTGCAACTCGTACGCAGCCACAGCGGCCGCATTGTGTTCGATGGGCAGGAGATCAGCCGCTTGCGAGGCGGTGCCTTGCGGGAGCTGCGGCGCAATATTCAATTCGTGTTCCAAGACCCGTATGCCTCCCTGGACCCGCGTTTGACGGTGGGCTTTTCCATCATGGAGCCCATGCGGATTCACAACCTCTACCCGGGCAAGGCAGCCGAGGAGCGCATGCGTTATCTGCTCGATCGTGTGGGGCTGCCCGCGGACGCCGCACAGCGCTATCCGCACGAATTTTCAGGTGGCCAACGCCAACGGATCTGCATCGCGCGTGCGCTGGCAACCGAGCCGAAGGTAGTGATTGCCGATGAATCCGTGTCGGCATTGGACGTGTCGATCCAGGCGCAGATCATCAATCTGCTGATCGATTTGCAGAATGAGATGGGTTTGGCGCTGCTGTTTATTTCGCACGACATGGCGGTGGTGGAGCGAATCAGCCATCGCGTGGCCGTCATGTATTTGGGCCAGATCGTGGAAATCGGATCGCGGCGGGACATATTCGAAAATCCTCAGCACCCCTATACCAAAAAATTGATGGCGGCCGTGCCCATTGCGGACCCGACGCGCCGCCATCTCGAACGCCGGTTGATCTCCGGCGAAATTCCCAGCCCTATCCGAGACGTGGGCGATGAGCCTGTGATCTTGCCGCTGGAGCAAGTCTCTCCGGATCACTACGTCGCGCGACACGCCGTTGCCGCGCAATTCTGATGCACAACCCTGCAACGAGGAGTAAAACAATGCGAAGTTTTCGTGCGAAACAATGGGTCGTGGCGGCCGCGCTGACCTTGGGGGTATTCTCGGCGCCCATGGCCATGGCGGCGAAAAGCGTCACTGTTGCCGTTCCTATCTCTATTGATTCGCTGGATCCCTACAATACGAATTCCACGCTGTCACAAGCAGTCGGCAAGGCATATTACGAAGGTCTCTTCACGTTCGACAGGAACTTGAAAGTACAGCCCTTGCTGGCGCAGAGCTATACGTCGAGCCCCGACGGACTGACCTATACGTTCAAATTGCGGCACGGCGTGAAGTTCCAGGACGGCACGGACTTCAACGCCGAAGCGGTCAAAGTCAACCTCGACCGGGTACTCGACAAGGCCAATGGCCTGGCCCGCTACAATCAGTTCAATCGCATCAAGTCGGTCGAAGTCGTTGATCCCTATACCGTCAAGATTACGCTCAAGGAGCCGTTCTCGGCGCTGATCAACGCGCTGGCGCATCCCTCGGCCATGATGATCTCGCCCGCCGCGCTCCAGAAGTGGGGCAAGGACATCGCCTTCCATCCGGTCGGTCCCGGGCCGTTCGAATTCGTGGCGTGGAAGCCCGCCGAGTATCTGAAGGTCAAGAAGTTCGACGGCTATTGGCGCAAAGGTTATCCCAAGATCGATACGCTGACTTTCCGTACCGTGACCGACAACAACACGCGTGCAGCCGTGGTGCAAACCGGTGAGGCGCAGTTCGCCTACCCGGTGCCATTCGAGGAGGCGGGATTGCTCAAGGCGAACCCTAAACTCGAATTGCTCTCCACGCCATCCATCACGGTCCGCTACGTGTCGATGAACGTGCTGCATAAACCGTTTGACAACGTCAAGGTGCGCGAAGCCGTCAACTACGCGATCAACAAGGAAGCATTGGCCAAGGTGGCGTTCGCCGGATACGCATTTCCCTCGCAAGGCGTTGTGCCGCAGGGCGTGGCGTTTGCCGAAAAGATGGCGCCGTGGCCTTACGATCCGCAGAAGGCGCGCGAGCTGCTGAAGGAGGCCGGCTACCCGAACGGCTTCTCCACCACCTTGTGGTCGGGCTATAACGACGGCACGTCGGCCAAGGTCGTGCAATTCCTGCAGCAGCAATTGGCTCAGGTTGGCATCAAGACGTCCATTGAAATGCTCGAATCAGGCCAACGCACACAGCGCGTTCAGCAGGCGCCGAATGCCAAGACCGCGCCGGTGCGTATGTATTACGGTGGCTGGTCGGCGTCGACCGGCGAAGCCGACTGGGCCCTGCGTCCGTTGCTGGCCACCAACGCTTGGCCGCCGGTGTTTTTCAACACGGCGTACTACTCCAACCCTAAAGTGGATAAGGACATCTCGAATGCCCTGCTGACCACGGACGCGGCCAAGAAGCAACAGATCTATGACGACGCGCAGCAACGAATCTGGAAGGACGCGCCTTGGGCATTCCTGACCACGGATCGCAACCTGTCCGTGGAGAATAAGGATCTGAGCGGGTTCTACGTGATGCCCGATGGGTCTTTCAATTTCACCGATGTCAATCTGAAGCAGTAAGCCGACTGCGCATTTTGTCCTGGAACGCAGGCGTCGCTCGCCTGCGTTCGCCGATTCGGATTTGCCAATGTTCGTCTATATCGTCAAACGATTGCTGGGCGCCATCCCCACTCTATTGCTGGTGACGGTCGCCGTCTTCATGTTCGTGCATGTGCTGCCCGGCGACCCGGCACGACTGGCCGCCGGACCCGAGGCGGACCAGGCGACCGTTGCCCTGGTGAGACACCAACTGGGGCTGGACTTGCCCTTGCCGCAGCAATTCTTGCGTTATTTCGACCATATGCTGCATGGCGATCTGGGGACCTCGCTGCGGACCAAACGGCCTGTTTCCCGTGAGATTGCCGAGCGCTTCATGCCTACGTTCATTTTGACGTTGACCAGCATGGTGTGGTCGGTGGTCTTCGGATTGGTCGTCGGCGTGACGTCTGCCGTGTGGCGCAATCGGGCCCCGGACCGCTTGGGCATGACGCTGGCGGTGTCCGGCATATCATTTCCGGCTTTTGCCCTAGGCATGGTGCTGATGCAGGTTTTTTCGGTGCAGTTGAATTGGCTGCCCGCCATCGGGGCCGGTTCCTGGAAACATTACATCCTTCCATCGATCACTCTCGGGGCCGGAGTGGCCGCGGTGATGGCCCGCTTCACGCGGGCGGCATTCGTGGAAGTGATGCAGGAAGATTACGTGCGTACCGCCAGGGCCAAGGGTCTATCTGAGTGGTTCGTGATCGTCAAACATACCTTTCGCAATGCCCTCATTCCGGTCGTGACCATGATGGGGCTGCAGTTTGGCTTCCTGCTGGGCGGCTCGATCGTGGTCGAGGCGGTGTTCGCCTGGCCAGGCATGGGCAGCTTGTTGGTCGACGCCGTCAATATGCGCGACTATCCAGTCATCCAAGGGTTGATACTTCTGTTCTCCTTTGAATTCATTGCGATCAATATCGTGGTCGATGTGCTGTACGGTTTGATCAATCCGACCATTCACTATCAGTGAGGAATGCCATCATGAGTCAATCCGAGGCCATCGCGCTCAGGGCGGGCATTGCGCCGGCCAGTCCGGTGCGCACCCCGTGGCACGAGTTCTGGCGCAAGTTCCGCAAGCAAAAATTGGCGATGTGGGCGGGCGTGTTTATATTGCTGTTGGTGCTAATCGCGATCCTGGCGCCATGGATCGTACCGTTCGATCCGGAGAACTATTTCGACTACAACGCGCTGAACGCCGCGCCCTCATGGATGCACTGGATGGGTGTGGACTCTCTGGGGCGCGACGAATTCAGCCGAATCATCATGGGCTCGCGCATATCGCTTGCCGCCGGGTTCGTCTCCGTCGCGCTCGGGGCTCTGGCCGGCACCGTCATGGGACTGCTGGCGGGCTATTACGAAGGGTGGTGGGATCGCATCTCGATGCGAATTTCAGACGTGTTGCTGGCGTTCCCCGGTATTTTGCTGGCCATCGGTGTGGTGGCTATCCTGGGCTCCGGCATGGTCAACGTCATCATCGCCGTGGCGGTATTCAGCGTGCCGGCCTTCGCGCGCCTCGTACGGGCGAGCACCCTGTCGATCAAGCATATGACTTACATCGAGGCCATGCGCAGCATCGGCGCCTCGGATGCCACGATCATTTTCAGGCACATTCTGCCCGGCACGATTTCCCCGATCGTGGTCTACGGGACCATGCGCATCGGGACGTCGATCATTACGGCGGCCAGCCTGTCGTTCCTCGGGATGGGGGCGCAGCCGCCAACCCCAGAATGGGGTGCCATGCTCAACGACGCCCGCTCGGATATGATGCTAGCGCCGCATGTGGCGATTTTTCCAGCGCTGGCTATTTTTCTGACCGTGCTGGCCTTCAATTTGCTGGGCGATGGCCTGCGCGATGCGCTGGACCCGAAGATCGATCGATGACGCGGCAAAGCGAACTGGCAACATAACAAAGGAGTTCAATGTCTGCAACGCGTATGCGGCTCGTCGCCGCGCCCCGGGTGGGTCGGTTGCAATCCGGCGCACGCGATCTCATCACCGATGTGAGCGGCGTGCGCGTGGGCCACGTCACTCTGGCCGACGGCGCAATTCAAACCGGTGTCACGGTGGTGATTCCCCATGAGCGCGACGAATTTCTTTACAAGACCCCAGCGGG
>JAGXBI010000174.1 GCA_018971155.1 Burkholderiales bacterium | reverse complement strand
GAGCGCGGCCCCCCCGGGCCAGCCTAACGTCATGGCGACGCCGAGACAGGCAAGCGCCGCGCGCCACCTCGAACGGTGAGCCCGCATTTCACGACCCATAGCCGCGCGTGAGCGGCAGCGCGGCGCCGGCACCGGCCGGGTCCGCGGCATAGGGGCTGGCCGCGCGAGCACTCTGGCTCAGACGATGGTAGGCCAGCGCCACGAAAGCCCACGGGGCAAGATAAGAGAATTCGGGCACCGAGACCATCATCATCACGTAGACCGAAACCAGGCATTGGCGCAACGCCATGGACTTCTCCGACCAGTCGAGCCGGAACACCGGATAAAGGAAGATGAAGGTGAACAGCAAAACGCCGAGGATGCCGTTATTGACCAGCAGCGTCGAAGCCATGTCGGTCGATCTGACATAGCCAAAGCCGATACCGACGAACTGATTGAGCAGCGGCAGCGACAGCCAGAATTTCACGCTGCCGAGAAAATACCCGAAGCGCTCGTGGCCCGACGCGTTCTTTCCCTCGATCTTGTCGAGGATGCCGTGCTGGTAGAACGCCAGCAGCGTATGCCGGAACAGGTAGGCGAACACCAGCAGGGCCAACACGGCAAGCAGGCATTTCACGACATCGACCCGCATGCGCAGCGCGCGCACGGCCAAGGCGCACACCAGGCCGACCGCGGCGGTGGTCGAAGCGGTGAGAATCAGCGAGACGCCAATGAGCAGCGAGGGCCAGCGCGAGCGGCTTGCCGCGCGCGCGTAAATCCAATAGGGGAAGATCGAAAAAGCGTACATCGAGGGCTCGCCCGTCAGGCTCCTCAGACGCTCGAACGTATGGCCGGCGAGCACGATGCGCTGGCTGTCGAGCCGCGCCACCGCTTCCTTTCCCAGCGCGGTGCCAAAGCCCCGGTTGGTCAGGAAGTCGCCCGTGTGCCCGACGATGCTGAAGAACGCGAATTCATAGAGACCGAACAGCGCCATCAGCACCCCGCCGGCAATCAGCACCCGGTCCCAGCGCTCGTCGTAATAGACGTACACGAACACGCCGAACAGCATGACGGCAGCCAGATACAGCGATTGCGTGAAAAGGCTCGAGCGCATCACGAACGAATGATCGGTGACGCGATTGAGAACCACGTCATGGAACGACACGACGTAATTCACCAGCAGGTCGGCAAATTGGCTCAAAGCGAAAAACAGCAGCCAGATCAGCACGCATGTGAAGAGCAGGCCGAAATATCTCGGCCGCTCCTCCCCGCCCGCGACAATCACCACGAAAAGCGAGAGGAAACACATCATGAATGCCGGCACCGTGCCCTGGACGGTCGGCAAGATCAATACCGAGGTCACCGGCGCCAGCAGGGCCCACACGAAAAAGTAACGATCGACGGTGCGTTTCATTCGAGTATCCGCTGCGTTGGACGAAACATGACCGGCCCGGCCCGTGTGCCGGGCGCCTCTGTGAAAAACACAGTACCGCCGTTTTGTTTGTCCCTGTGTGCGCGAGCGCACACAGGCCGCGATTCGGAGCTACTAACATGAGCAATGCAATTTGGGGCCGTTCGCGCCAAACGCGGGTTTGCCTTGCCGCGCGCAATAACGCGCGCCCCCCTCTGCGGAGACCGAAGACACGATGGACAAGGCTATTTTCAGGAATTTCGCGATCAACTTCACGGGTCAGATCCTGCCGACATTCGTCTCTCTGATCACCGTCCCGCTGTATATCAGGCTGCTCGGCGTCGACCGGTATGGCTTCGTGGCCCTGACCGGGGTGTTCGTCGCCTATTTCGGCATGCTCGATCTCGGCATGGGTATCGCGACGGAGAACCGCGTCTGCAGAATTCAACTGGGCACGAGCGACGCGCCGATCGACGGCGTATTCTGGAGCGCGTGCTGGGCCAATCTGGTGACCGGCATCGCCGGCGCCGTGATCATGTACTTCGCCGGCCTGCTCTACGTCGCTCATTTTTCAACCGCGCCGCCGCCGTTGCGGCGCGAGCTGGTGGAGTCGCTGCCCTGGCTCGCTGGCTCGATCCCGGTGGCCAATGTCGGCGCGGTGTTCGCCGGCGCGATCTCCGGCGCGCAGCGCTTTGCCGTGCTCAATATGAATCAGACGATCGGCACGTTCATCGAACAGTTGTTGCCGCTCGGTGCAATCTGCCTGCTGGGCGCCCATCTGCCGGTGGTGATCGCCTCCATTGCGCTGGTGCGGCTCGGCACGGTGATGGCGTTGGGAATCGCGGCAGTGCGCATCCTGCAGATTCGGCAAGTGCTGCCACCGGTATTCAGGACCATCCGCGCCTTGTTCGGCTACGGCGGCTGGATCATGCTGACCACGGGCATCGCGATGATCGGCGACACACTCGACACGGTCATGCTGGGGATGACGCTCGGCGCCCGCTTCGTGACCTATTACACCGTGCCGCAAAAGCTGGTGACGCGCCTGAACCTTGTAGCGCTGTCGCTCACGCGAACCCTGTTTCCGCGCCTGGTTGCCTGCGAACGCGAGCATGCCGACCAGATCGTGCGCACGTCCATGACATTTCTGACCACGCTGTTCACACCGCTGGCGATCGTCTGCATTTTTGCGATCGGCCCGTTCCTGAGCCTGTGGATCGGCCATGATCTGTCGATCGTTTCCTCGCCGGTCGGGCGCATCCTGATCGTCGCGATCTGGGTATCAGGCCAATCGAATGTGTTGCGCGTGCTCATCCAGGCGCAAAAGAATCCGGCCACGCTGGCGCATCTGGGGCTGATCGAGCTGCCGTTCTTCGGTGCGCTCCTGTGGTTCGCCACGTCGAATTACGGCATCACCGGCGCGAGCATCGTGGTCGTCATCCGCGGGCTGATCGATTACGGCATCCTGCTGCGGCTCTCGCACATGGGCGCGCGCCGCCTGGTGCCCTCGATGTTGACGCACTTCGCGTTCCTGGTCGCCAGTGTATTGCTCGCCGACTCGCTGGACAGCCCCGCGCTGCTGGGCGCCGTCGGACTGGTGATGCTGGCGGCCAACGTGGGGCTGTCGTTCTACCGGCTGGCCAGTCTGCGCATCATGGCGCAGACCCTCTTTGGCCGGCTCAACCTGCGCAAGAATCCCTGAGCGGGCGCCTGTTGCGCCACATCGATAAATTCATTGATCTATGAAGATATTGCATCTTGCCAATCACGCGCAAAAAATCGGCAATGGCATCGTCAATGTCATGGTCGACCTCGCCTGCCTGCAGGCGCAAGCGGGCCATGAGGTCGCGGTGGCCTCCTCCGGAGGCAGTTTCGAGCCATTGCTGGCCCGCTACGGCGTGCGACACCTGAGACTGGTGCAGACCAAGCACCCCTGGCGAGTGCCGGCCATGCTGCGGCAATTTCGCGGCATTGCCGGCCAGTTCCAGCCCGATATCGTTCACGCTCACATGATGACGGGCGCGCTGCTGGCCTGGATGGCGCGCGCTCGCGCGCCCTTCACACTGATCACGACCGTGCACAACGAATTCCAGCGGGCCTCCGACCTGATGCGGGTCGGCGATCAAGTGGTCGCGGTCAGCGAGGCGGTTGCGCAGGCGATGATTCGGCGCGGCATTCCGGCCGAGCGCATGAGCGTGGTACGCAATGGCATTATTGGCGCGCCGCGGTTCCTGCACGACAAGCCGGACGGGCACGGCGACGGCGCCGTCGCCGCGCAGCCGGAGCCCGGCATCGAGCGCCCGAGCGTGGTGACGGTGTCGGGCCTGTACAAGCGCAAAGGCATTCACGATCTGCTGCATGCGTTCCAGATCGTGCGCGAGCACCAACCCCTCGCCCACCTGTATCTGGTCGGCGAGGGGCCGGACCGCCCGGGGCTCGAAGCGCTCGCGCGCCGGCTGGGGCTGGCGGAGGCGGCGCATTTCGTCGGTTACGTCAAGGATCCGGCCCCCTACTTTCGGCAGGCCGACGTCTTCGTGCTGCCCTCGCACAGCGAGTCTTCGTCGCTGGCGATCATGGAAGCCCGTGTGGCCGGTTGCGCGATCGTCGCCACCGCGGTGGGCGGCATTCCGGAGACCCTCGCGCATGGCGCGGCGGGCCTGATGGTGCCGCCGTCCGATCCGACCGCGCTGGCCGAGGCGATCGTCCCGCTATTGCGCGACGCAGCCTGGCGCCGGCACTGGCAAACGCGTGCGCGAGAGAACCTGGACGCGCTCGGAGTCGAGCACGTCTACAGCGAATACCACCAGATCTATCTGGCGGCCCTGGCGCGCCGGGCCGCAAACCCAATGGGCGCGGCGAACAGAACGCTGGATCGCGGTCGCTGATCTCGCGAGCGGCTCAGTACCCCGCCGAATCCGGCGCGCTCGCGTAAGCATAGACGTAGCTGCGCTTCTCGCCACGCCGTGGCGGCATCGCGTTGAAGATCGTTCCGGCCACGCGCGCGCCCGCCCGTCCCAGCCAAATCACGCTGTCCTCGATCTCGCGTTCGGTCTGCGCGTTGGGCCGCAGCACGAGCACTGTCGTACCGGCATGCCGTGCCAGAATCGAGGCGTCGGCCACCGCCAGTACCGGCGGCGTATCGATCACGACCAGATCGAAGCGCTCGCTGAACATCTTCAGCAGCGCCTCCATATGACGCGTCGAAAGCAACTCGGCCGGGTGCCCGGGCGTGCGCCCGGCGGCCAGGAACGACATGCCGCCGACCCCGGCGGACTGAATCACCTGGCCGGTTTCCGCGCGCCCCATCAGCAACTCGGACAGCCCCGGCGCATCGGGGTGTCCGAAATGCGTGGCCAGCCGCCCGCGGCGCATGTCGCCGTCGATCAGCAATACCCGCTTGCCGGTCTCGGCTTCCAGCACTGCCAGATTGGCCGCGACAAAACTCTTGCCGGTTTCGGGCGTCGGCGCGCTCACCACCAGGATGTTATTGGTTGCGCTGGCGGCTCCCGACTGCAGGGCGGTACGCACGCCGCGCAGCGCCTCGACCGTCACGTCGTGAGGACGATTGACCGCCATGACGCCGCGCGGGGCACGGATTTCCTCGCCGCCGCCGAGGTCGGCCGGCTCGAGCGCGCGAGAGCGCGCCGATGCCTGCGCGGCAGGCGTGAACGCGAGTGCGGGACGCAAACGCGGCTCGAGGTCGCCCGGCCGCTCATCGTGCGCGGCGAGCAGTTGCCCCTGCGCGGCGCCGGCGAGCCGGTTCTGCTGATGGCTGAAAGCGATCGTGCCGAACACCGGCAAGCGCAGACGTTGCTCGACCAGCAGCGGGTCATCGACGCGTGACGAAAGCTGCCGCCGCAGCAATACATACAGCGCGCCCAACAGCAGGCCGAGCAGGGTCGCGACCGCCACGATCAAGGCGCGCCGCGGCCGAACCGGCTTTTGCGGCACCAAGGCCGTGTCGACAATACGCACGTTGCCGAAATTGCTCGCGCGCGTGACCGACAGTTCCTGCGCCCGGTTGACCATCGCCACGTAGATTTCGGAGGCGACCTTTTCGTTGCGGGTCAATTCGGCAAGTCGCCGCTGCGAGGCCGGCAGATTATCGAAGCGCGCGGTGAAAGAATGCTTGTAACCCTCGAGCTCGGCCAGCTGCTGGTCGATGTTGCGCACCTCGGGACTGTTGGTGGTGAAACGCGAAAGCAACTGTGTGCGCTGCAGCTTGAGCGCGGCGATTTGCCGATCGAAATCGATACCGCCGCGCAAATAGGATTGGCTTTCCCGATCCGGCTCCATGGTCCCCGCGTGCGTCCGATACTGGCTGAGCTTGCGCTCGGCGTCGTCGAGCTCGGTGCGCAGGCGAGGCAGCTCGCCCTGCACGAAGGTGAGCATTTTATTGGCCTCTTCCTGATGGCTCGCGGCATTCGCGGCGAGGAAGCCGCGCACCACCGCGTTGGTCACTTGCATGGCCAGCGTGGGATCGCTGTTCTCGTATGACACCTTGACTACGCCGGTGTTTTTTCCCTGCTCGACGACCTGCAGGTGGCGCAGCATGAGATTGACCGCGGTGATGTCGTCATAGCGTGTCACGGTGAATTGCGTGCCGGCGCGCGCAGTCAGACGATTCACCAGCACGCTCACGCCAGCTCCCTGGGCCGGCGCGCCTGCCTCCCCCGTGACCAGCAGGGTGCCGGCCGGATCATAGAGGCTGAACCGCTGCCCGGGCAGCACGCGCATTTGCAACGGCTTGTTTTGCAGCTCGGGCGGCACGTGGAGTTGTCCGATGCTCACCGCTTCGCCACCCCAGGCGTAATTGTCCAGGCCGAACCACGGGGCAGCCGGTTGGCCGGGCTTGGCGAATTTCTCGGCGATCCTGCCGATCACCGGCAGGCGCTGTGCCGCAACATGGATATCCAGATGAAATTGCTTGATCGCCGGCAGCAGTATCTCGCGGCTCGTGACAAGCTGGATTTCCGTCGCGGTATCGGGATTTTCCGGCAGCGTCATTTGCTTTTGCCGATTGCCGATACCCAACTCGTTGGTGTTTGGCGGGCTGACCCGCAATAGCGCGTTGGCCGAGTAGATCGGTTGCGCCAGAAACGCGTAGAGCGCGCTGAAGGCAACCAGGATGGCGGTAATCAGCAGTACCACCCGCGCCTTGTCCATGACGAGCCGCAGCGCTTCGCGCGGCGTGACCGCACCGCTGCCGCGGCGCAGCGGGACCGCGCCCCATTCGATATTTCGCACACTCATATTGGTATTCCTTTCATCCTGTCAGGGGCGCACGGTGCTGATCAAGTACAGCGACTCGACCGACGGCAGTACCTGATTGAGCAAACGGTTGAGCGAGACCAGCGGGGCCGTGCCGACGTAGACGACATCCAGCGGCTTGAGCGAGAACTCGGTGGACAGCAGCAGTGCGTCGACCTGCGTCATGTCGAGCCGGAAGATTTCCGGTTGAGTCGGGTCTTTCGGGGTACGCCGAATCACCAGGACCTGCCGGGGTTGCGCGGATGTCGGATTGATACTGCCGGCGCTGGCCAGTGCATCGGCCAGCGCCATGTGCCCATTGTTCATGAACAGCACCGACGGCTTGTTGATTTCGCCGATCACGAATACGCGGCTGTCGTTGTGATTGGGGACATCGACGATATCGCCGCTGCGCAACATCATGTTTTGCGATGCGTCGCCGTGGCGCATGACGGCATTGACGTCGAGCACGAATACCTTGTTGCCGCGCGTGACGCGCACGCGCTGCAGGTCGGCATCGGGCAGCGCGCCGCCGGTGCGGGCGATCGCGTCGACCAGGCTCAGCGGGCTGTCGGTGATGGGCAACGTGCCGGGACGCTTGATGTCGCCGGTGATTTCGACGCGCTGGCTCCGATACTGCAGTATCGAGACGTCGACCTGCGGATTCTTCAGGTGATCGCTCAGCATGCTTGCCAGCAGTCGCGCCGCGTCGGCCGGCGTCTTGCCGCCAACGGCTACCCGGCCCAGCGTGGGAAAGAATATCGTGCCGTCGGCGGCGACCCGCTCGCGCACCATACCGGCGCCGTTGCCATTGCCGCCGGAGCCCGACAGGCCGGATACGGAACCGTTGGTCTGATCGCCCGTGGCGGCATTGGTCGTGGCCTGCTGGGGCGGCAAGGCGCCATCGCTTGCGCTGAGTTCCGGATGGCCCCAGATCGTCACGCCGACGATATCCATCGGGCCGATGCGGTACTCCTGCAACCCGGGGTGCGACTCGCCGGCCGCATTCGGGGCAGCTTGCGTGTCCGCCGCCGCGGCCTTGGCCTGGGCCAGGATGACCGCCGGCGTAATCAGGTGCACCTTGTATCTGGTGTGGCCTGTAGGCTCGTT
>JAGXBI010000173.1 GCA_018971155.1 Burkholderiales bacterium | reverse complement strand
AAGGGGATATCCGGTTTATCGACGCCCTCGAACAGATGGGTGCCAATATTGCGCTGAGTGATCATTCGGTCGTTGCGCACGGCGTCTCGACCGCGCATGGCAAGCTGCGTGCGATTGACATGGATTTCAATCACATTCCCGATGCGGCGATGACGATTGCCGTGGCGGCATTGTTTGCCGATGGTACCAGTTGGCTACGTAATATCGGCAGTTGGCGGGTCAAGGAGACCGATCGCTTGGCCGCCATGGCGACCGAGTTGCGCAAACTTGGCGCCGATGTCGAGGAAGGGGCCGACTACCTGCGCATTACGCCGCCGGCAACATTGCGCCGCGATGCGGCCATCGATACCTATGATGATCACCGAATGGCGATGTGCTTTTCGCTGGCGAGTCTGGGGGGCGTGCCCGTGCGCATCAACGATCCAGGTTGCGTGGCCAAAACATTCCCCGATTATTTTGCTGAATTTGGCCGGATTGTCGATTAGAGCGACGCCTCTGCGAGTCGCTCCATTCGTCGGGTTGCGAATGCCCCGACTATACTGAATCCGGTGACAGCGGAATGTCCCGCAATGAGATTCGGAGACTGACGGGCAGCGATTGTGCAGTAACGCAGAGGGATCCCGCGTCCCTTACGCCTCGCGGCGCCGGGTCTCGGCGTTTGAAAATTTGAAAATATCATAACCAAGCAGGGATTTTGCTATCTCATGGATGCCAGCGAGCGCGACGATAACGCGATACCAGTGATCACCGTTGATGGACCGACGGCTTCGGGGAAAGGGACCGTAGCACACCGGGTTGCCGATGCGCTGGAGTTTAATTACCTGGATAGCGGCGCACTGTACCGCTTGACCGCGCTGGCCAGTGCCCGTCACGGTATCGCGCCGGACGACGTCGACGCTCTGTCGGTGCTGGCCGAGACCCTGGATGTTCGCTTCAGCGGGCAGCGAGTATGGCTCTCCGGCGAGGACGTCACGGAAGCGATTCGTGCCGAGGCGATCGGGAACCGAGCGTCGTCGATTGCCGTCCACGGAGCGGTCAGGCGCGCCCTGCTGGCGCTTCAGCACGGCTTCAGGACGGCGCCGGGGTTGGTTGCCGATGGCCGCGACATGGGCACGGTCGTCTTCCCTGATGCGGTCCTGAAGGTGTTTCTGACCGCAAGCGTTCAGGCGCGCGCGCAGAGGCGATATAAGCAATTGATAGAAAAAGGTTTTTCTGCTAATATAGATAGTCTTTTACTGGATTTGCAGGAGCGTGACGCGCGGGATCGTACCCGAGCCGAAGCGCCGCTGCGACCGGCAGAAGGGGCGAGAGTCCTCGATACTTCCGGCATGACGGCCGATCAGGCAGTCGCGCAAGTGCTCGAATGGTTCTCGCAGGCGCAGTACCCGCAAGGTGCCTGAACCTGTGTTCAAGGCGTGTTTTTAACTTTTAACCCCCCGTTGTGGCGCGGTTTCACATGCGTGCCTGACGGTATTTTTCATTTTTATGTCCGACCTGCAAACCTCGACAAACGAATCTTTCGCGGCCCTGTTCGAAGAGTCGCTTTCCCGCCAAGACATGCGCGCTGGCGAAGTTATCAGCGCGGAAGTGGTGCGTGTCGACCACAACTTCGTGGTTGTCAACGCGGGACTCAAGTCCGAAGCTTATATTCCCATTGAAGAATTCCTGAACGATCAGGGCGAGGTCGAGGTTCAGGCCGGCGATTTCGTTTCCGTGGCGATCGACGCCCTGGAAAACGGCTATGGCGACACGGTCCTGTCGCGTGACAAGGCCAAGCGCCTGGCTTCGTGGCTGTCTCTCGAAAAAGCCCTGGAGTCGGGTGAGCTCGTCACCGGCACGATCACCGGCAAGGTCAAGGGTGGCCTGACCGTCATGGTCAACGGCATTCGTGCGTTCCTGCCCGGTTCGCTGGTGGATACCCGCCCGGTCAAGGACACCACGCCGTACGAAGGCAAGACCCTGGAATTCAAGGTCATCAAGCTCGATCGCAAGCGTAACAACGTGGTCTTGTCGCGCCGTGCCGTCATCGAGGCGACACAGGGTGAAGAACGCGCCAAACTGATGGAAACGCTCAAGGAAGGCGCGATCGTCAAGGGCGTGGTCAAGAACATCACCGACTACGGCGCGTTCGTCGATCTGGGTGGCATCGATGGTCTGTTGCACATCACCGATATCGCCTGGCGTCGCGTTCGCCATCCGAGCGAAGTGCTGTCCGTCGGCCAGGAAGTGACCGCCAAGATTTTGAAGTTCGACCAGGAAAAAGGGCGTGTCTCCCTGGGCGTCAAGCAGCTCGGCGAAGATCCGTGGGAAGGCATTGCGCGCCGCTATCCGCAAGGCACGCGCCTGTTCGGCAAGGTTACGAACATCACCGACTACGGTTCGTTCGTTGAAGTCGAATCCGGTATCGAAGGGTTGGTGCACGTGTCCGAAATGGACTGGACCAACAAGAACGTGGCCCCGTCCAAAGTCGTCCAGCTGGGCGACGAAGTCGAAGTCATGGTCCTCGAGATCGATGAAGACCGCCGTCGTATCAGCCTCGGCATGAAGCAGTGCAAGCCCAACCCCTGGGACGATTTCAGCCGCAACTTCAAGAAGGGCGACAAGTTGACGGGCGCGATCAAGTCGATTACCGATTTTGGCGTGTTCATCGGCCTGCCCGGCGGTATCGATGGCCTGGTGCACTTGTCCGATCTGTCCTGGAGCGAAACCGGCGAAGAAGCCGTGCGCAAGTACAAGAAGGGCGACGAAGTCGAGGCTGTCGTGCTGGGCATCGATGTCGAGAAGGAACGCATTTCGCTTGGGATCAAGCAACTCGAAGGTGATCCGTTCAACAATTTCGTGGCGATGAACGACAAGGGCGCGCTGGTCAACGGTGTCATCAAGTCGGTTGACGCGAAGGGTGCGGTCGTCAGCCTGGGCGATGATGTCGAAGGGTATCTGCGTGCCTCCGAAATCACCCACGATCGAGTGGAAGATGCACGTAACGTCCTGAAAGAAGGCGATACGGTTAATGCGATGATCGTGAATATCGATCGCAAGTCGCGCAACATCAACCTTTCGATCAAAGCGAAGGATTCCGCCGAGCAACAGGAAGCCATCCAGAAACTGCAGTCGCAGTCGGACAGCTCGGCTGCCAGTGGCACCACCAATCTGGGGGCGCTACTCAAAGCCAAGCTCGATAGCCAGAATCAATAAGGTTCGAGCCTTATGACCAAATCCGAATTGGTCAACCAGCTCGCGGCTCGGTTTCCGCAACTGGTGCTCAAAGACGCCGATTTCGCCGTCAAGGCGATACTCGATGCGATGGCCGATGCCTTGGCATGCGGCCACCGCATCGAGATTCGCGGCTTCGGCAGCTTTGGGCTCAACCGGAGGCCGCCGCGGGTTGGGCGTAATCCCAAATCAGGTGAGAAGGTGCTGGTGCCAGAGAAGTTCGTGCCGCATTTCAAGCCAGGCAAGGAATTACGCGAGCGAGTCGACCACAAGGCCGAGCAAAGCTAGCACAGGGGTTTCCCAAGCAAAAAAAGCGTCTTCTGACGCTTTTTTTGCTTCTACACAGGCCGTTTTCTGACGCTCGCCTGCCGTGCGGTGATGCGCGAAGGCTTTCCGGTACAATACGGCGACACTGCATGGCGCAGGCCCGAAGGCGGGTTGTCATGTATTTCAAACCTGCCGCAGGAGCATTTCGACATGAAATTAATTGTTTGGATCGTACGGCTGGTGATTTTCCTGGTACTTTTGCTGCTCGCGCTGGCCAATACCGATGAAGTCCCGCTGCACCTGTTTCTCGGGCACACATGGACTGCGCCCCTGATTCTGATCGGTCTTGCGTTCTTCGTGGTCGGAATGCTGATGGGGGTGCTGGCGACGCTGCCGAGTCTCGTCCGTCAGCGCCTTGATCTACGCCGCGCGCGCCGCGCGCTTGACCAAGCCCAACGGGAAGCCAGCGGGATACAGCAGCAACCGCCTATCCTGCCGCCCGTTTGACTGTCCCCAACGCCAGTTTGACGGCGTTTAACCCGACACTATCAAAAGAAATACCACAATGGAATTCGAGGTCTGGTGGTTGCTGGCGATCCCAGTGATCTTTGGGCTGGGTTGGGCCGCATCAAGGTTCGACGTCAAAAGCCTGCTTTCCGAGAGCAGCAACTTACCGCGATCTTATTTTCGTGGGCTCAATTTCCTGCTTAACGAGCAACCCGATAAGGCGATAGACGCTTTCATCGAGGTTGCCAAGCTCGATCCCGAGACGACGGAGCTGCATTTTGCGCTCGGCAGCCTGTTTCGTCGCCGAGGCGAAACGGAGCGCGCCATTCGGGTTCACCAGAATTTGTTGAGTCGTGACGATTTGCCGGTGAGTGAGCAGGAGCATGCGCTTTTCGATCTCGGGCAGGATTTCCTGAAAGCGGGCCTACTGGATCGCGCGGAGGAGGCCTTTCAGCGACTGCAAACCGGCAGCTTCGCAAAACAGGCCCAGCACAGTGTCCTGGCAATCTACCAAATAGAAAAAGAGTGGCACAAGGCGCTCGAGTGCGCCACCCGCCTGGCAGCCGACGACGGCTCTTCCTACCAAAAGGAAATCTCCCAATTTCATTGCGAATTGGCGCAGGAAGCATTGCAGCGAAAGGATGCCGCGGCCGCCTCGGCTGAAATCGAAGCGGCATTGCGCGTCAACCCGGCGAATGTCCGGGCCATGCTGCTACGCGGCGATACGCTGCTGCACAACGGCGACGCGGCGGGCGCGCTGGCGATCCTGAGCGAGGTGCCCCGACAGAATCCCACCTACGTGGGCTTTGCCGCTGGCCGCCTGATGCGTGCTTATGAAGCGCTGGGACGGGCTGCCGAGGGTATCGTTCATTTGCGCGACATGCTCTCGCACTACCCTTCTGACGAGCTGGCTGAAGTCGTGTTTGAAAAGATGATGGCGCAGGACGGCCCAGACGCGGCCTATGCCGTAGTGCGCAGCGAAATGAAACGCGCGCCCAGCGTGCAGTCGGCCGTAAAGTTGTTGACGGCGCATCACGAACACGCCAGTGAGCCGCAACAGGCCGATCTGGCGATGGTGCGAGAGTGGTTGCTGCAGCGCACCAAGAATTTGCCGCGTTATGTCTGCGAACAGTGCGGTTTTCGGGCCCGCTTTTTTTACTGGCAATGCCCAGGGTGCGGCGGTTGGGAAACCTACGTGCCCCGTCGCGCCGACATGCCAGCTTCATCCTGATCCTATTTGTATCGAGCAGCTATGAAAGTTACTATCATCGGCACCGGCTATGTTGGACTTGTCACGGGGGCCTGCCTGGCCGAGCTTGGCAACGACGTTTTTTGCCTCGACATAGACCAACGCAAGATCGACATTCTGAATAGTGGTGGCGTGCCCATTCATGAACCCGGCTTGCAGGAGATCATCGATCGTAACCGTGCCAGCGGACGCATGGTGTTCTCGACCGACATCGCCGCCAGTGTCGCGCATGGGCAGATTCAGTTCATAGCCGTGGGCACGCCACCGGACGAAGATGGCTCGGCGGATTTGCAGTACGTGCTGGCAGCGGCTCGAAACATCGGACGTCACATGACGGAGTACAAGGTTGTTGTCGATAAATCGACAGTCCCGGTAGGAACGGCGGACAGGGTGACCGAAGTGATTGCCAAGGAGCTTGCGGCGCGTGGCGCCGACACCGAATTCGCCGTGGTGTCGAATCCGGAGTTTCTCAAGGAGGGCGCCGCGGTAGAGGATTTCATGCGCCCCGATCGCATCGTACTGGGCTGCCGCGACGACGTTGCCGGACAGAAAGCCAAGGCGTTGATGAAAGCGCTTTATGCGCCGTTCAACCGCAACCATGAACGGACTTTTTTTATGGATGTGCGCTCTGCGGAGTTCACCAAATATGCCGCGAACGCGATGCTCGCGACGCGCATTTCCTTCATGAACGAACTCGCCAACCTGGCCGATCGCGTCGGCGCCGACATCGAGCACGTCCGTTTGGGTATCGGTTCGGACCCGCGTATTGGCTATGACTTCCTCTATGCGGGATGTGGCTACGGCGGGTCGTGTTTCCCCAAGGACGTCCAGGCGTTGATGCGGACCGCGAACGAGAACGGTCTGCCGCTGCAGATTTTGGCGTCGGTCGAGGCAGTCAACGAACGGCAAAAGGAAGTGTTGATCGGCAAGATCCTGGCGCGCTTGGGTGAGCGCCTGGACAACAGGACATTCGCTGTCTGGGGGTTGGCGTTCAAACCCAATACCGACGACATGCGCGAAGCGCCGAGCCGGCGCATCATTGCCGCACTGCTGGCGCGTGGCGCTTCCGTGCGGGTCTATGACCCAGTCGCCATGGATGAGGCTCGCCGTGTGCTGGCGCTTGATTTCGCGGGGCGGGAGGAATCATTGGCCCGCATCGCCTTTGCCAAATCGCAGAACGATGCGCTCGATGGCGCCGATGCGCTGGTCATCGTCACGGAATGGAAGGCTTTTCGCAGCCCCGACTTCGAGCGCGTCAAGGCAGCCATGAGGACGCCGCTGGTATTCGACGGTCGCAATCTTTACGCTCCGGAAGCGATGAGCGAACTGGGTATTGAATATTACGCCATTGGGCGCTCTGCCGCGCCGCAACGTTCATGAATATGACGATCACCAATTCAGACACCATTACGCGCGCGCGACTCGCCGCGGCACACGTGTTGGTCGTCGGCGACGTGATGCTGGACCGCTACTGGTTTGGCGATGTCAACCGCATATCACCCGAAGCGCCCGTGCCCGTCGTGCATGTAAAACGCAACGAAGAGCGCCTGGGCGGTGCCGCCAACGTCGCCCTCAACGCCGCTGCACTGGGGGCGAAAGCGGATCTGCTCTGCGTGATTGGACAGGACGAACCGGGTGACCGCATTGCGGACATGTTGGCGGCGAGTGCCGTGGCGTCGCACATTCACCGCGATGCGGAATTATCGACAACGATCAAGTTGCGAATCGTCTCGCGCCAACAGCAATTACTGCGGATCGATTTCGAAAATCAGCCGGCTCACGAAATTCTGCTCGGCGTCCTCGATAGATATCGCAAGCTGCTGCCGGCGCATAACGTCGTTTTATTGTCCGACTATGCCAAGGGCGGTCTGACCCATGTCCAACCCATGATCGAGGCGGCCCGGGCCGCAGGTGTGCCCGTCTTGGTCGACCCCAAGGGCAGCGAATACGCGAGATACCGGGGCGCCACCGTGCTTACCCCCAATCGTTCGGAATTGCAGCAAGTCGTTGGGCAGTGGCACTCGGAGAGCGACTTGGTGGCGCGTGCGCAAAGGCTTCGTAGCGATCTGGCGCTCGACGCGCTGCTGCTGACTCGGTCCGAGGAGGGCATGACGCTGTTCACTGCAGACGGCGTGCTGAACGTGCCTGCTCAAGCACGCGAAGTGTACGATGTCTCCGGCGCGGGTGACACTGTGATCGCGACGCTGGCCTCGCTGGTCGGGGCGGGTGTGCCCCTGGCTGATGCGGTGCGGCACGCAAACCGGGCGGGCAGCATCGTCGTCGGCAAGCTCGGCACGGCGACCGTCGATTACGCAGAACTTTTCCCGGGCAATTGACATGACCATTATCGTCACCGGCGCAGCAGGCTTTATCGGCGCGAACCTTGTCAAGGCACTCAATGAGCGCGGCGAGACCGACATCGTGGCGGTCGATAATCTGACTCGTGCCGACAAGTTTCGTAATTTGGTTGATTGCGAGATCAGCGACTATCTCGACAAAGCCGATTTCATCGAGCGCATGGCGCGGCGT